>JAJOKG010000045.1 GCA_021206415.1 Sulfurospirillum sp.
AAAGTCATTTTTATTTTCCTAATTTTTTTTATAGTTGGATTATTTATTAAAGATTTCATCTGAGATATTGCCATACTATTTAGCACTAGCAGTCTATCTGCTTGTTGCATACCTTGCTTTATAAGTTCTGCATTTACACTTTCCATATTTGAAAGCACGATAAGCTGTTCTACACTTGCATAATCTCTTATATTTCCATCTTGCTTTGGATTATTTTCTCGCCACTCTTTTGCTGTTTGTCCAAATAGTGCAATATTTAATACATCAGCTTCAGTTGCATATACAAATCCATCTTTTGGTCTTGAAAGTATATTTGGTATAAGATGCTCTTTTATAGCATCTGTGTGGATTTTATAATTTATTTTAGAAAGGCTTCTGCTCAAGTTCCATTCTAATGATTTATTTTCTATCTCTTCATTTTTGAGTCTTTGAAACTCTTTGATTAAAAATAGTTTAAATTCAGCACTAATCCAACTAGCAAACTCAAACGCTATATCTTTATGAGCAAAAGTTCCACCATATCTTCCAGATTTACTTATAATTCCTATTGCATTTGTTGTTTCAATCCATTTCACAGGTGACATTGTAAAACTATTAAGACCTGCTGCATTTTTAAACTCGTCGAATTCGACCCCTTTAAAATCTGGATTATTTATTTGCTCCCAAAGTCCTAAAAACTCTATTGTATTTTTATTTCTTAACCAATTTTTTACCACATCTTTTGGTTCATCAGAATTTTTTGCTCTTGCAATATCTGTAAGAGATATAAAATCCTCTTTTTCGTGCTGACGAAATAGATATTAAAGTTTCTTGAACAATGAGTTTGTTATTCATCTTCTCTCACCCAATCTTTTTAAACAATCATCTAATCCATCTTTCCAGTATGGTATCTCTATATTAAAAGTAGATTTGATCTTACTTTTGTTTAAGAGGCTGTAATGTGGTCTCTTTGCTGGTGTAGGGTAATCTTTAGTTTCTATTGGGTTAATTTTACAAGGAAGTTTTTGCCATTTTCATAATCTCTTTTGCAAAATCGTACCAACTAATAGCACCTTCGTTGCTATAATGATAAATGCTTAATTTTGAATTTTGAATTTTTGGGATTATTTCAAGTATAGTCTGAGCTAAATCTTTTGCATAAGTTGGTGTTCCAACTTGATCAAAGATTACTCCTAAAGACTCTTTCTCACGTCCTAGTCTAAGCATAGTTTTTACAAAATTAGCTCCAAAAGAGGAGTACACCCAAGAAGTTCTTATGATGATAGAATTTGCTGGATTGATTTTTATCATCTCATTTTCACCTGCAAGTTTGTTGCACCATAGACTGACTGTGGATTGTTTGAAACTCCTCACAGTATGGTTTATAAGCCTTACCATCAAATACATAATCTGTTGAGATATGGATAAGTTTGATATTGTTTAAAAGGGAGATTTTTGCTAGTTTCTTTACTGCTTTTCTATTTACTAAATCTGCAGTAACTTCATCCGATTCAGCTTTGTCAACCGCTGTGTATGCTGCACAGTTTATGATAGTATTGATATTATTCTTTTCTACAAAGTTTTTTTATAACCTCTCGTTTGTGATATCTAAAGTTTCTTTATCTGTAAAGAAGAAGTGATATGGATAGTTTGGTGAAAGTTCTTTTATCTCGCTTCCAACTTGACCGTTTGAGCCAGTTACTAAAATATTAAGCATAATAATCTACTCCAAACTCAAATATATCATTTGTATCTTTTAGAAGTGGTTGTTTAGTATCTTTAGCTGATAGATTGAGTTCATCATGATTTAGTATCCAATCGATATTGAGAGATGGGTCGTTAAAAGCTATCCCTCTATCATTTTCTGGGCTGTAGTAGTTATCTACTTTATAAGCAAAGATAGTATCATCTTCAAGGACTACAAAGCCATGAGCAAAACCTCTTGGAACAAGCATTTGCTTTTTTATTATCGCTTGTAAGTTCTACAGCTACATGGTGTCCAAATGTTGGAGAGTTTTTTTCTTATATCAACTGCGACATCTAGAACTCTTCCTTGGATTACCCTTACGAGCTTTGTTTGAGCTGCTGGATGAAGTTGGTAGTGAAGTCCTCGAAGAACTCCTTTTGAAGATTTACTTTCATTATCTTGACAAAAGTTTATCTTAAAGCCTAAAAATTCTTCGAGTTTATCTTGTCTAAAAGTCTCTACAAAATAGCCTCTGCTATCACCATGAACCTTAGGTTCGATTATAATGACATCTGGTATATTTGTTCTTGTAAATTGCATTAGATTACCCTTCTTGGCTGATTGGCTCTTGCTATCAAATACTGTCCATATTGATTTTTTGAAAGTGGCTTTGCAAGTTCAAGAAGTTTTTCTTTTGAGATATATCCCATCTCATACGCTATCTCTTCAAGACAAGCTACTTTAAGTGATTGTCTATTCTCAATAGTTTGGATAAATTGGCTGGCTTCAAGGAGTGATTCATGAGTACCAGTATCAAGCCATGCATACCCTCTTCCCATAAGTTCTACTTTGAGTCTTGATTCATGAAGATACATCTCATTGAGAGTTGTAATTTCTAGTTCACCACGATCTGATGGTTTTACTTCTTTTGCTTTTTGTACTACATCATTTGGATAAAAGTAGAGTCCTACTACAGCATAGTTGGATTTTGGCTCTTTTGGTTTCTCTTCGATAGATACTACAGTTCCTTCATCATCAAACTCTGCTACACCATATCTCAGCGGGTCACTTACATAGTAGCCAAATACTGTTGCATTGTTCTCTTTTACATTCGCTACTGATTGTGCTAGAAGTTTAGTAAGTCCATCACCATAGAAGATATTATCCCCCAAAACAAGACAAGCATCATCGCCATCTAAAAACTTTTCACCTAATATAAAAGCTTGTGCTAATCCATTTGGAGATGGTTGTACAACATACTCAAATCGCATCCCTAAATCACTTCCATCACCTAGAAGATTGATAAAACTAGGTTGATCTTGAGGAGTTGTAATAATAAGAACCTCTTTAATACCAGCAAGCATTAAAACAGACAAAGGATAATAAATCATCGGTTTATCATAGATAGGTACCAACTGTTTGCTTACCCCTTTTGTAATTGGATAAAGTCGTGTTCCACTTCCACCTGCTAAAATTATACCTTTCATCTATTTTCCTCCATCTTTATAAAATTCTCTATACCACTTCACAAATCTCTCAATTCCCACTTCAAGTGAAGTATCAGGCTTATACCCAAAATCATTGATAAGATCACTCACATCTGCATAAGTAGAAACGACATCACCATCTTGTATATCCATGAAATTTTTTACTGCTTTTTTTTCCTATAGCAATTTCTAGCGTTTTAATAAAATCGAGTAGTTGCACAGGAGCGTTATTTCCAATATTATAGATTCTATATGGTGCACTTGAGATAGATGGCTCGGGATTGTTTGCATCAAATTTATCTGATGGTTTAGCTGGATTGTCTATCACTTTGACAATACCATCTACGATATCACCTACATAAGTAAAGTCTCTACTCATATTTCCGTGGTTAAATACTTTTATAGGTCTGTCGTTAAATATTGCATCTGCAAAAAGCATAGGAGCCATATCAGGTCGTCCCATCTCTCCATAAACAGTAAAAAACCGCAATCCCGTACACGAGATATTATACAAATGGGCATAAGTGTGTGCCATCATCTCGTTTGATTTTTTAGTAGCGGCATAGAGACTTATAGGATGGTCTGTGTGGTCACTTGTTTTAAAAGGTTGTGATTTATTCAATCCATATACAGAAGAACTAGAAGCATAACATAGATTTTTAACACCATAATTTCTACACGCTTCTAAGATATTTAAAAATCCCACTACATTTGATTGAATATAGGCATGGGGATTTTCCAGTGAGTATCTCACTCCTGCTTGTGCGGCCAAGTTACATACCGCATCGAACTTCTCCGATGCAAAAAGTTTATTTATAGTTTCACGATCTTCAAGATTGGCTTTAATAAATTGATGCTTCGGATAAGTTGTTGAACCAAGCAATTCATTTTCTTTTACTTCATTTGTACGAATTCCTAATTCTGATAATCTTGCATATTTTAGATTGACGTCATAGTAGTCATTGATATTATCAATTCCTACGACTTCATCACCCCGTTCTAGAAGTTTTTTAGCTAAGTGATAGCCTATAAATCCTGCCGTTCCCGTCACTAAGATTTTCATTAAAAACCATACCCATTTGGATTATTTGACTGCCATCTCCAACTATCTTCACACATCTGTTCTAATGTTCTTTTTGCTTCCCAACCAAGAATTTCTTTTGCATAAGCAGGATTTGCATAGCACTTTGCGATATCCCCTACTCTTCGTCCACATAGTCTATAAGGTACTTCTTTGCCACTCGCTTTTTCAAAGGCGTTCACTACATCAAGAACACTATAGCCTTTGCCTGTACCTATGTTCGTAATTAGTAGTTTAATATTATCTAATTGTTTATTTAAATAGTCTATTGCCTTTACATGAGCATTTGCTAAATCCACAACATGGATATAATCTCTCACTCCCGTGCCATCATGTGTATCATAATCACTTCCAAATACAGATAAGTATTCTCTTTTCCCTACCGCAACTTGCGAAATAAATGGCATAAGATTATTTGGCATACCATTTGGATCTTCACCTATAGTACCACTTTCATGTGCACCTACAGGATTAAAATATCTGAGTATTACTATTTGAAAAGAGTTATCTGATATATATAAATCTTCTAAAATTCTTTCAATTATATATTTACTAGTTCCATATGGATTTGTAGTAGTACCCACTGGAAAATGTTCAACGATTGGAGTAGTAATAGGATCACCATATACTGTAGCTGAGGAGCTAAATACTATTTTTTTACAATCAAACTCTTTCATCATCTCAAGAAGATTTAAAGTTCCTACTACGTTATTATCATAATATTGAAGTGGCTTAGCAACACTTTCACCCACCGCCTTGAGCCCTGCAAAATGAATAACAGAGTCAATAGAGTAAGTTAAAAAATACTTCTTTTAATTTTTGAGTATCTCTTACATCACCTTCTATAAAAATTACGTCTTTATGGATAATATTAGCCACTCTTTTAAGTGATTCTTTTGATGAATTTGATAAGTTGTCATATACTACAAAGTCATAGTTTGCATTGGCTAGTTCTATTAGGGTATGGCTTCCTATATAACCTGCCCCGCCTGTTATAAGTATCGCCATTATTGAGCCACACACTTTTGAGCATACTCATATTGCTCTTTATACGACTCCATTTCTTTTTGTAGTTTGTCATATTCTGCTTTTTTTCTTTCTATAAATCTTTGAGTGATATCAATCTTTTCTTTGATACCTTTTTCAGTCAGTAGGTATTTGTATTGTAACTTTTTATCCGAATTAATAAATCTCTCTGCCTTAATAAGCCCTTTTTCGATAAGACCTCTAAGAACATAATTTATCTTTCCTACACTGTACCCAATTTCCTCCGCCAGTACTTTATGAGAAATGACTCGACCCGTATTTTTTAAAATTTCTAACGTAATCTCATCGTGATTCAATTCATAACCTTTGATATAGCATTTGAAGTGTTAATAGTATTGTATTCACACTTTGAATAGGATTAAATGTTTTTGATTTTTTGCCAAACGCTACCATTCCTTAACTGTCGCTATTAAATATATCACGGGTATAAACCTTCTCTTGAACATCTTCAAGTTCATAACTCATACGATTGGCAATAATCACATCGCACGATGCTTTAAAATCATCCAAATTTTTTATCACAGAAGAGTGATAAAAACTCTCTTCTTTAATGCTAGGTTCATACACGACCACTTCAATGCCTTTGGCTTTTATGCGCTTCATAATACCTTGAATGGCTGAGCTTCTAAAATTATCACTGCCCTCTTTCATCACCAAACGATAAATACCCACACGTTTTGGATTTTTTCTCAGCACGGAGTCTGCAATAAAATCTTTACGGGTTGAGTTTGACTTGACAATCGCTTCAATGAGATTTGAAGGCACACTCGCATAATTGGCTAAAAGTTGTTTGGTATCTTTAGGCAGACAATACCCACCATAACCAAAACTAGGGTTATTATAATGAAGCCCAATGCGTGGATCTAACCCCACACCTTCAATGATCTGTTTGGTATCGAGTCCATGTATCGCCGCATACGAATCAAGCTCGTTAAAGTACGCCACACGCATTGCTAAGTAGGTATTGGCAAACAATTTAATCGCTTCGGCTTCGGTGCTATCGGTGAAGAGCTTTGGAATCTCTTTTTTTAATCGCACCCTCTTCAAGCAAGGAAGCAAACACCTGAGCCCGCTCACTCTTTTCACCAACAATAATACGACTTGGATGCAAATTATCATAGAGCGCCTTACCCTCACGCAAAAATTCAGGAGAGAAGATGATATTATCGGTATTAAAACGCTCACGCAAGCTTTTCGTATAGCCCACAGGAATGGTTGATTTAATCACCATCGTCGCCTGAGGATTACATGTAAGAATATCCGCCACAACGCTTTCGATGGATTTGGTGTTAAAATAGTTGCTCTCAGGATCATAGTCGGTCGGTATTGCGATGATGATAAACGAAGCGTCCCTATAGGCTTTATTTTTATCTAAGGTGGCTTTGAAATTTAACGATTTTGTTTTTAAATACGCTTCGATTTCTTTATCTTCAATAGGAGAAATTTTAGCGTTAATCATCTCAATTTTTTCAGGCACAATATCTAAAGCCACCACTTCATGATGTTGCGCCAGTAAAATCCCATTTGACAATCCCACATACCCCGTTCCAACGATGGCTATTTTCATACTTTTTTACCCTTTACAAATCTTCTCTAATGCGCACAAAACACAGGAAAACGAGGTTTTCCATTTTTCGTTAACTCTTTTATATTTAATAAGTAATTCTTGCCCCAATGGCTGGTGGATGTTGCCTTTGGTCATCACTAAAGCCTGAGCCGATTTTAAAGACAATCCCTGCATCATTTTTACATGCAAGAGAGCCCAAAACATCTTTGTATTTGCCCTCACCTTTGTGGTGGGCAAGCACGGTACACTCTGCATCATGAAAGGTTTTCACTTTCAGAGAATGTACATCTCTTGTTGCCACATAAGGCATATTAGGATGGCGAATCACCACACCCTCGCCTCCTGCTTTTTCAACTTCACTCAAAAAACGCCGAAGCTCATTTTCATCTTTACATGTAAACTGTGGAGCTACTTTTAAATAATCCACAGAATGTGAACTTAAATAATAATCCAACTTTGCTAAACGCTCGGTTAACCCACCCGCTTCTTTGGGAACATCAAACGCATAAAACGCAAGCTCTCTCCATCCCTCATGCGCCTTTTGTTGCATCACAATGGACTGAATGTGCTCAAAATCACCCCGTTTACTCCATAACTCACCATCCACTGCAAAAGGAGGAAAGTCGTTCGTAAACCATGAAGGTGCAGCAAAGATGGTACCGCCTCTGGAAATGAGATTCTCCCCATCCCAATAAGCTCTCACCCCATCCATTTTCTCACTCATCAGCCACCCTGAGATAGTTTGCTCTTTGTAGGTTTCTAGCAGTAAAAGTTCAGGCTTTGCTCCCCAAACCAAAGATGTTAAAACGAAATAAAGCCAAACAAATTTCATTATGCCTCGTATTTTTTAAATACCACTCAATGGTTTTCACAATGCCACTCTCAAAATTCTCCTCAGCGACCCAACCCAATTTTGTCTCAATTTTTGTTGCATCAATGGCGTAGCGTCTATCATGCCCCGCTCTATCTTCCACAAAACTGATTTGCTCTTTATATGAATGTTCTTTTGGTTTTAAGGTATCTAAAATTTCGCAGATTTTATGGGCAATGTAGAGGTTATCCCGCTCATTTCTGCCACCAATATTATAGGTCTCGCCAGAGATTCCATCGTGAAAAACCAAATCAATTCCCTTACAGTGGTCTTCCACATAGAGCCAATCACGAATGTTTTTACCATCCCCATAAATAGGGATGTTTTGCCCACTTAAGGCTTTTCGTATGATGGTGGGAATCAGTTTTTCATCGTGTTGTTTGGGGCCATAATTATTGGAACAATTTGTAATCACCGTATTCATTCCATAGGTATGATGATAGGCACGTACGAGCATATCTGAACTTGCTTTACTCGCCGAATAGGGCGAATTAGGCGCATACGGGGTGCTTTCTGTAAACAAGCCCGTCTCACCCAATGTACCATAAACCTCATCGGTGGAGATATGATGAAACCTGCATGTTTCATACCCTTCTTTTAAGACAAAGGGTTTTTGCATCCACGCTTTGTACGCAACATCAAGCAGTGTAAAGGTACCCGTTACATTGGTTTCGACAAACACGCCAGGGTTTTTAATGGAGTTATCCACATGCGACTCAGCCGCAAAGTGAATCACTCCTTGAATGTCATACTGTTCAAACAACGACTCCACAAGCGCTCTATCGCAAATATCACCTTGCACAAAGGTATGACGAGGATGGTGCTCTACTTCGCTTAGATTTTCCACATTACCTGCGTACGTTAAAAGATCTAAATTGATAAGATGATACTCTGGATGCTCCGCTAAAAAGTAAGGGACGAAATTGGAGCCAATGAAACCCGCACAGCCTGTTACTAAGATTGTTTTTTGATTCATTTCACCAAATCCTTAAGGTATTCACCATAACCGTTTTTACTCAGTGGTTTGGCAATTTCTAAGACACGCTCTTTATCAATCCAGCCGTAGTTATAGGCAATCTCTTCTAAACAGGCGATTTTATGACTTTGTCGCTTTTCAATGGTTTGTACAAATAAACCTGCATCCATTAAACTATCGTGAGTTCCTGTATCCAGCCACGCAAAACCACGCCCTAGAACTTCTACATGTAAATCTCCACGCTTCAAATATGCCTCATTCACGCTTGTAATTTCAAACTCACCTCGCTCACTTGGCTCAACGTTTTTAGCAATTGCGATCACATCGTTATCGTAAAAGTAAAGCCCTGTTACCGCAAAAGGAGACTTTGGATGTTTAGGTTTTTCCTCAATGCTGATAGCTTTTTGGTTTTCATCAAACTGGACCACCCCAAAACGCTGAGGGTCTTTGACTTGATAGCCAAAAACAATCGCACCTGATTTTAACTGTGCAGAGCTTTGAAGCAAGGGGGTAAAGCCTTGACCGTAGAAGATATTATCGCCCAAAATCAAACAAACACTATCATCACCGATAAACGATTCACCCAAAAGAAACGCTTGTGCGAGTCCATCAGGACTGGGTTGAATTTTATACGAAAGGCTGATACCCCACATGCTTCCATCACCCAAAAGCTCTTCAAATTTACCAATGTCCTGAGGCGTAGAGATAATGAGTATCTCACGAATCCCCGCTAACATCAAAACGGAGAGCGGATAATAAATCATGGGTTTATCGTAAATAGGAAGCAGTTGTTTGCTAATACTTTTGGTCACAGGATAGAGCCTTGTACCAGACCCACCTGCTAGAATAATCCCTTTCATTTTTAATGTAACTCCTTTTTAGCTACAGCGATAATTTCATTGAGTTTTCGCTCGTACAACTTTGCATTTGCTTCATTGGTGGATTCAAAACGGGTGACCAGCACAGGTGTGGTGTTACTCGCCCTTACCAGCCCCCAACCATCACTAAAAATCACCCTGACCCCGTCCACATCAACAATCTCTTTAATGGCAGGAAAATCTTTTGGAGGGTTTTTGAGAAGCTCTTTTACTTTTTCCACAAGCGGAAATTTGTCATTTTCATTCGTTTCAACTTTAAGCTCTTCGGTAGAATACACCACAGGCAGTTTTGCGATTTCGCCGTCCACATCTAACCCATTTTTAACAAGCTCTATCATACGAAGTGTGGCATAAATCGCATCGTCGTAGCCAAAATATCGATCGTTAAAGAAAAGATGACCGCTCACCTCTGCTGCAAAATCCGCATTGGTTTTTGCGATCATCACTTTAAGGTTACTGTGCCCCGTTTTATACATAATCGCCTTGCCTCTAGCGTTGATGTCATCGTACATGATTTGAGAACACTTCACTTCGCCAATCACCGTTGGATTCTTCATCGCACGGGAGAATAAAATCGCCATAATGTCACCTTTGACATTGTTTTTCTTCGTTAAAAAGGCAATTCTATCCGCATCGCCATCGTAAGCAAATCCTAACTCAAAGTCACCCTCTAGCTCTTTTTTAATGTCCCTCAGGTTTTTTTTCGACCGTTGGGTCTGGATGGTGATTGGGGAAGGTGCCATCTGGGTCTACAAACAAACCTTTACATGTAAAGTTCAGTGCTTTAAAAATATCTTGCACCACAACCCCTGCCACACCGTTGCCACAGTCATACACAAACGGTTTCTCAAAGCCCTTTAAATGGTCAAACTCTTTAATCATATAAGCAATGTAACGCTCTTTGGCATCAATGGAGGTTGAGCTAAAATCATCCTCAACATCCATCTCGTAATTTTGCATAATCTCACGACCCAAAGCATAAATGTCTTCGCCAAAAAAGGGCTTTTTGTCGATGGTGATTTTAAAGCCGTTGTATTCGCTAGGATTGTGTGAACCTGTAATCATAATAGACGCATTTGGCGTTACGCCATCGAAACTTTGAAAGTTACTAAAGTAGTTCACAGGCGTTGCCACTAAGCCCATATTGAGGACCGTGCACCCTGCTTTATTTAAGCCACTGGTGAGGTATTCACATAAAATAGGTGAGTGAGAACGTGCGTCATATCCGATGGAGACCACTTTGCCCACCTCCAAAATGCGCTTTCCTAAAAAATAGCCAATCAACTTGACCATCTGCTCATTAAGCTCTTTTTCGTAAATACCCCGAATGTCATACTCTCTAAAAATCGTTTTCAATGGTTCTCCTTGTATAATTCATCTTCGATGGCTATGCCAAACACGTCTGTGTAGGATTTGTCATGCTTCAAATTTTCCTGCATTGTAACCAAAGCTCGCTGATAATCCTCTATAATAAGATTGCCTTTAAGCAGTTCGTATTTCAAAAAAAGCCAGTAGGTATTGAGCACATCGCTCTCACAATACTCTTTAATTTTTTCAAGCTCACCTGCATAAAAAAGCTCCATCACCTCATCGCCATGGACATCATATTTGCCAGGCAATCCCACCATCGCACACACGTGATCTAACTTTAAGCCACGCACCGCGCCAAACTCACACAAATGGTCCATCAAATCAACATGAAAACGATCACTGTATCTGGCTCTGTAATTATCCCATTTATTTTTTGAAAGCTCCTTGTTCTCGACTTCAAAATACGCATTACATGTAAGATTATATTGCATCGCTCGAAGCATCAAAAGCGGCATATCAAAGGTACGTCCGTTAAAGCTTACGAGTTTTGGATTTTTTTGATTGATAAAGTTGAGAAAGTTTTTAATCATTTCGTATTCATTAGCACCTTCAATGCTGCTGACTTTACGAAAAATGCCGAAGTCATCGGCGATAACGGCAGAAATTGCTACAATTTTATGGAATGGTAACGGCAAAAATCCACTTCCGCTTTTAGCTTCTTGTTCACTCATCGCTAAGATGGAGACCTCTAAATCCTCTCCTTCAAAATGTAAAACATCTCGAATAAGCTTGGTATCAGGTATCGTTTCGATATCGAACACGCAGATCATTTTGTGGCTTCCTTAAGTCGTTATGATGTATAATTGTATCTAATTCATTATAAAAAGGTTATTTAAGGTATGCGAATAGCGATTGTAAAATTATCTGCACTTGGTGATATCATTCATGCCATGATTGTTTTGCAATACATTAAAAAAAGTATTCCCGATGCTTGCATTGATTGGTTCGTTGAAGAAAAATTTGCAGCTATTCTAGAAAATAACCCTGATATTAATACTATTTATCTACTGCGTTTAAAAAACAATTTATCTCACTTGTTTACAGAATATAAAAAACTGAAACAAATTTCGCGAACACAGTCTTATGACATCATTATTGATTTACAAGGTCTTATTAAATCGGCTATTGTAGCACGCATATTAGGAAAAAAATTGCGTAGGATTTGATAAAAAGAGTATTAGAGAATCTCTTGCAGCATCCTTATATTCTCAACATTTTTTCATTAGTTACAGCGAAAATGTCATTCTACGTAATCTCAAGCTTATTTGTAAAGCACTAAATATTAAAGAACCTTCTATTGAAACAAAACAACCATTTTTGTATCATGTTTCAGATATCGCTATTTCTCCTGTAATTTTAATTATTGTCGGTTCATCTTGGCCTAGCAAAATATATCCTAAAGAGCATTTTGTAACGATTCTCAATGCATTACATGTAAAAAGCTATATTGCTTGGGGAAATGAACAAGAAAAAAAAAGATGCCGAATTTATTTGTGAACACACACAAGCTTCTTTGCTACCACTATTAAATTTGAATGAACTAAAAGCTATAGTAAGTCACAGTCGTTTAATTATTGGTGGGGACAGTGGGCCTACACATATGGCGTGGGCGTTAAATCGCCCAAGTATTACTATCTTTGGACCAACACCCAGTGAGCGTAACACTGTTACAACAGCAATAAACATTACTATCAGTTGTGAAAAAGCTATTGATGCACACAATATTGATAAAAAGGATTTCTGCATTCAAAATATTGATCCATCCAAAATTATTCAATGTGCAACAAGGTTACTAGCATGTTAGATATACTATATGTCTCTGCCTTTTCTTGTTTTAAGTTTTTAGTCCGTCACTTACCCGATACTTTTTTGAATAAAATCATTAATTTCTTGGCAAGAATTGGTTGGATATTAGGGAAGAAATACAATCGTATCGCCAAAAGTTAATTTGGATATTGCTTTTGAAAATCGTATGAGCGCACTTGAGAAAGAGAATATTATCAAAAAATGCTATAAAAATCTTTTGCATCTCATCAAAGATTCTATTATCAATCAATCTATCACGCGTGAACAACTGTTAGAAAAAGTAACCTTTCATAATGCACATTTTTACGAAGAAGCGATTCAAAGAAAAAAGGGAGTCATTTTTTTTGACTGCTCATTATGGCAACTGGGAAATCATGTCATTAGCAGTTGGGGCAAAATGGGGTCCTATTAGCATTATTGGTAGAAGATTAGACTCAAACGCCATGAATACTATTTTAGAAAAATCAAGACAACGTTTTAATGTAACTCTTTTAGAAAAAAAAAGGTGCAATGCGTGGTATCTTAAAAAGCCCTCAATCAAGATAACAATGTTGGGTTATTGGTCGATCAGAATACCGCTTCAAAAGAAGGGGTACTTATATCATTTTTTGGTAAATTGGCAAGACACACACCCGCTGCGGCACAATTTGCAAATAAGACCAATAGTACCATTATTCCAGCTTTCATCACTACCAATGATTATAAGCATTATGATCTGACATTTTATCAACCTATCTTACCTAATACCATTACACAAGAAGATGATCTTATATCAGATGTTCAAGCACAAGCCAATGTGACACAATATGCAATTGAGAAAAAACCTGATGAATGGTTTTGGTTTCACAAACGATGGAAAAATCAATATAAAAGCTCTCTATCAATGAATCATAAACTTTCTATTGTCATTTTAACGTTTAATAGTGAACAGTATTTGAAAGAAGTTCTTACTTCATGTACGTTTGCAAATGAAGTTATTATTGTTGATTCTGGTTCAAATGATCAGACACTGCACATTGCACAAGCATTCGCAAATGTTAAAATTTTTCATCAAACGTGGCTTGGATTTGGATTGCAAAAACAAAAAGGGGTTGAGTTTGCATCGTACGATTGGATATTTGTACTGGATAGCGATGAAATCATCACTGAAGCGTTGAAAAATGAAATCATTGCCATTTTACAAAATCCTACATGTAAAGGCTATTTTGTTCCTCGTCTTAACTATTTTTTCGGCAAACCCATTAAACATATGGGACTTTATCCTGATGCTACATTAAGGTTATTTAATCGGAAACATGGTCATTTTAATGATAATAGCGTTCATGAAAAAGTAATATTTGAAGGTAAAAGTGAAACATTAAGTTCGCCCATGACACATCATGCGTATGAGACCATAGAACAATTTATTGCTAAACAAAATCGTTACTCTTCTTTAGGTGCAAAACGGAATCTTTTTAAAGCTTTAGTAAATCCTATTGGACTTTTTGTAAACTCTTATTTTTAAAAAAAGGC
>JAJOKG010000077.1 GCA_021206415.1 Sulfurospirillum sp.
CATGAAAGGGGGCACTGTTGGGTTGATGATTTTTTGCTTCAACCAGCAAGGATTGACCTAAGGTTATTTTTTCCATATTTTTAAAAAAATGCCTCATCTAAAATACGACCCACTACAAAAAAACCTAAAGGTTTACCCTCTCTTTTTGCATCCAAGTACCCATGAATAGGGGCGAGAAAAAATTGTATGCATTTTCCATCGTGAAATTCAAAAAATTCTTTAAACTGAGGCGTTTGCGTGGAAAGAGAGTTTAAATTGGGTATATACAAGGATGCGTGTTGGGGTTAAATGGAGACCAATTTTTTTTCTGTAGTGTAGACATAGATATAAGAAACGTTAAATGTCTCAATCATGGGTTCTAAATTGTCTTTACTCCACGCAAGATCAGGGTTATGTGCAAAATCGACCATTTCATCCGAAATAGAATAGTCAAAAACAATTTTTTTAATTAAAGTTTTTTCTAAAGCAAGTACAGCATGGTAGCGCTCAAAAACGCTCACTTGCTCTTGTGCAATATGGCGCTCTTCCTCTGTTTTTTTGCCAAACCATACACTTACAAGAAGTATGATGGTTATCAAAAGTATGAGCGTCGTGTAAAATGTGTAGGTTTTTGCTATTTTCATGCATTTAGTATAGGTCAATTACAATTTATATTTGCTTTATTTTAAAAAATAAGATACACTATTTTCCTAGAAAGATGAGGTTCGAGTTCATCTTTGGTAGTTTTGTGATACGTGACCTTTAGTTAGCATCCTAAATACTCCAAAAATACTCAATTTTCTACTTTTCGATTTTACAACAGGAGCATAGAATGGCTTTATTAGAGGGAACCGTTAAATGGTTTAACAATGAAAAAGGTTTTGGTTTTATCCAACCAAATGATGGCGGAAAAGATGTATTCGTACACTTTCGTCAAGTGAACAGAACAGGTTACGGCCGTGTTTCTTTAGCAGAAGGTCAAAAAGTGACTTATGAACTAGGCGAAGGTCCAAAAGGTCCTCAAGCTGAGAACGTAACAGGTCTATAAGACTTTAGGAGGAGAATTTCTCCTCCTTTTTTTTTACTTCAATTTTATAAATAAAACTCTGAGCCTTTTTTTCTCTTCTGATTTTACTTCAATCACCATTTTATATTTATCACAAATACTTTTAACAATACTAAGCCCTATTCCAAATCCACCTTTGTAAATATCTCCCCGATAGTGCCTTTCAAAAATTTTTTCAACATCTTTAATTCCCATCCCCTCATCTTTAAAACTGAGATAAAGACCATCGGTGTTTTCATACAGTGCAATAAATAGGGTTGTTTGTGGTGGAGAGTATTTGATGGCGTTGGTAATGGTGTTGTCGATAATGCGTTGAAACTCAATGCGGTTGATGTGTAAGGTATGGTGTGATGCGATGGAAGAGACAATGCGTATGGCTTTGGAGGAGCTTAGTGCTTCAAAGTAAGCAATGCGCTCCTCTAAAAAATGGGAAATATCTAAAAGCTCTTTGGTGTAGGTGATGGTTTTATTTTTAATGAGATACTCCAAATCCTCATACAACGTCGAAAGCGTTGAAAGTGCGGCTAGGGAACGACTGAGCTGTTTGTTGTGGAGGTGTTGCGCTAAGCTTTCAAGATTGAGTTGCATAATGCCTAGAGGTGTTTTGAGCTCATGCATCACATCGGTAAAAAAGTGTTGCATGCGTGTTGAGGTTTCGACATAAGGTTTTAAAAGCAGTTTTAAAAGCAAGGTCGTGAATAAAAACATGCCTATTAAAATTACCCCGACCATCCATAAACTTTCCAAAAAAAGACGTGCGTGAGAGATCTCTTTTTGGATGATTAAGCTTTTTACATGTAAGAGATTAGGCGCTAGGGGATGTTGGTAAAAGAGTGCGCCATTATGAGGTACAAACGAGCTGTTCATCAGCGGAATAGGTTCTTCAATCAAAGAGAAAACCACCTGTTCTTTTTCATCTACAAGGGCGACTTTATAGAGGATGGAGCGGGGAAAGAGAAAGGTTTTTTGAACAGGTAAAATCCCTTGAATACTCTGCTCAATCTCTTTGGCATAGGCTTTGAGTTGATTTTCTTGTGTGAGTTGATGAAGGCGCAAGGAGACGGAAAGATACTGAAAGAGAGGAAAAGAGACCAAAACAAGGGTTAAAAACGTTAAAATGATGGCAAAAAGAAGTGCGTTTTTGGTTTCATTTTTCAATTTTATACCCTATGCCTTTGGCGGTGATAATAAAATCTTTATCGGTTTTATCTCTGAGTTTTTTAATGAGCATCCGAATATCATTCTCCCCAATCTCCTTACCTTCCCACACCGCTTCGTGGATGCGCTCCATCGAGACAAAATGCCCTCGATTTTTAACGAATATAAAGAGGAGTTTTCGTTCGTAGTTGCTCAAAGCAATCTCTACATTTTCAAACCAAAGCGTTTGTTCATCAGTACAATAGGAAAACCCATGTGAAAGTGGGATGCGCTCTAGGGTAGAGTGCAGATGGTAGCTTTTGAGCGTTTGGCAGACACGGTACTGTAACTCTTTGAGCGAGAAGGGTTTGCGTAGGTAGTCATTGCATCCTAGCTCGTAGCCCAAAGAGAGGTTGTTGATGTCGGTGAGCGAGGTGATAAAAATAATAGGCACATCCAATTTGGCTTTGCGAATCTCTTTTAAAATTTCATACCCATCCATGCTAGGAACCCGAATATCCAACAGAGCCAAATGGTACTGTTTTTCAAACAACGCATCCAATGCTTTTTCACCATCATCGTACGCATCAACGCTGTATCCCATGGCTTCAAGGGAGTCTTGAATGCTCTCTTGGTAGGTAAAATCATCTTCAAGCAGTAAAATTTTCATCGGATTTCTATCTCGTGGTTTTGGGGAATTTCAGGGTGCAAATGGGTTACATGTAAAGATTTGAGCGTGGGACTGAGTGAGGCTTTGAGTAAAAGAGATTCGTTCAGCAAAGACTCATCAAACCAGACTCCAATGTAACCGACCTGTTTGGCTTCAATGTCAAAAAGAGGCGTAAAGCCAAAAAGCGTGTTGTTTTCACGGGCAAAGCCATTGCGCAGTGTGTGAGGCTCCATCAAAGCTTGAAGCGTAGGAATACACTCAATGCACTCGCTATTCAAAAGCACATACTCTTTGATAATCTGCTTCTCTTTCATCCATTCGCCAATCTCCAAAAACGATTTTTCCATCAGAATCGCAAAATGAATCTTCTTTTCACGCAGTTTGTGCGCAATGGTTTCAAAATCCAAAATGACCTCTAGGGAGCCTATAAATTTACCTTCTAAAAAGACAGGGGCGATGGCTTTGATGTTGAGGCGTTTTCCTAGTTCAACGGAAACAAAAGGAGTTTGGTGTTTTTGTACGAGGCTAACACCTTTGCGAAAGGAGAGTAATTCATCCCCATGACTCCCAAAATCCCAACTTCGCACCAACGCCTTTCCCTCTTTGGAGTGGAGTTGCACTTCAAGAGTCTCCATGCCTAGGTAGCGTTTGATGTTGGGAATTTCCTCGTGGAGGGTTGCAAAAAGTAAGGAGCGGTTATTTTCAAGATACCCTTTTTTAAGGGTTTCATTTTGGCTTAACATCAAGGCGACACTTAAAGCGAGTTGTTTTTCATGTTCCAAAAGTTCTTGCGTGAGGGTTAAAACACTCTCCACGCTGTTTTTGGCATCTTCAAGATAGAGTGTGTGGTTGACTTTATAAATTAAAAACCCCAACCCTGTCATTGAAAGGATAAACAATACAAATAAAAGTGCGTAAATGCGAAGGGTTTTAATGATGCGCTCCTTAAGTCAAAAACAGCTTCAAAAGTATATCCAAAAAAGTTAAATCATGAAATTTGACGAAAAAAGTGACGTGGAAGTTTATGATAACAAGAAGATTATCTTAAGGAGGTAGTGATGAGACATATTTCATTGGTGTCATTAGTAGCATTGCTTGTGGGCACAAGTTACGCTTTTTGCACTGGATATGGCAACGCTCAATCAGCGTGCCAATAAAGGGTTTGAACC
>JAJOKG010000069.1 GCA_021206415.1 Sulfurospirillum sp.
TTTTTTTTCATCAGGGGAGGAGACATCTATCTCTTTTTGACGCTCTTGATGAAAAGTTAGAAGATGGCTTATTTTCCTTAAACTCTTTATGTTTATCGCCTTTACGTTGAACATCAATAATGGTCATTTTTTTAAATAGCTAAAAACCATTGGAACCATTTTGAATAATATTTATATCCAATTCCACCACTGAACAAGACAACTCACTCGCAGCTTTAGAATAAGCTTCTTGGAGCGTTGCTGCTTCAACTCTTATCATTTTTCAGCCTTTTCCTCTTCATGTTTTTTTGCGAAAAGTTTATTGACATAAAACTGCTGTACGATTGATGCGAGATTATTCGTAAACCAATAAAGCGTTAAACCTGCAGGAAAGGTAACAAAAAAGAATGTAAAAATTAATGGTAAAAACTTCATAATCTTCTCTTGCATTGGATCATTAAACGTTGTTGGGGTAATACGCTGATGTAAAAACATCGTAAGTCCCATCAGCACAGGAAGAATAAAATAAGGATCCATAATGGCCAAATCATGAACCCATAAAATCCACGCTGCACCTTTTAACTCAATAGCATTTTGTAAAACACGATATACCGCAAAAAATACAGGAATTTGAAGTAAAATTGGTAAACATCCACCCATAGGATTTGCGCCATGCTTTTTATAAAGTTCCATCATATGCATGTTAAGCTTTTGTTTATCATCACCATATTTTTTTTGCAACTCTTTCACTTTTGGAGCAAGCTCTTTAAGCTTATTCATTGAAACCATACCTTTATAGGTTAAAGGATAGAGTACCAAACGAACAATAATTGTCATAGCAACAATAGCCCAACCCCAGTTACCAAAAATTCCATGCAAATACGAAAGCAATGTAAAAAGTGGTTTTGCAATAAAGGTGAAAAATCCATATTCAACAACATCTGTTAATCCCGCATGAATCTCTTTGAGTTTAACATACTCTTTGGGTCCAACATACCCACTTAGTTGAAAATTATCATTTCCCTTAACAAATAAAAGAGGATTGCTTTCTTTACCTGGCAAAATAACGGTTTCGAGCCCTGTGTTTAATTCATAAAAAAATGTGGTGTAATATTTATCTGCCGCTGCAACAATATGCGCATGAGGAAATCTTTCATCTCCTTTAGCATCGCCATCACTAATCGTTTGAATTGTACCATCTGCTTTTTTGATCAAAGCGCCATGAAAAGTGTAGCTATCTACTGCAGCATTGGGTCTAAAGCCTGGAGAAATAAAATAATCTTTAGCTTGAGAAAGCTTTACATGTAAATCATATTTTCCAGAAGGAAAGAATGTGACTGTTTTTGAAATGGTAACATCACCCAATTTTTGCGTTAAAATGACACTGCTACCACTTTCTTCAACATTTATAATGTTTTTATCTGCACTATACGACATTAAAAAAGCATCTGTGTTTACAGCTTTATCACTAAAACGAACTTCTAAAGGTAATACACCTTGTGAAGCATCAATCAACTGTATTCTTTCTCCATGATCATCTTTATATTTTGACTCACTAAGATAAAATTTTGCAATTCTTCCTAATCGATCAATCTGAAGTTCATAAGAAGGTGCTTTGACGGTCACTAAAACTGTATTTTCACTTTTGAGCGATACCGGTGAATTGGAGATATCATTACTGCTTGCAACCGTTGTCATGTCCGAAGAAGGAGAAGAAGAAGTTATATTTTGTTCAATTTTTGAACTATTAGTTTCAGCAAGAGGAACGTTTTTGGGGATAAAAAAATGGTCATAAAGAGCAAAAAATAAAAATGATAAAACAGTAGCGATAATAACTCGCACCTGAGGAGTAAGTTTATCTGTCACGAGATTCCCTTTTATTTCAATGTTTTAAAAGCTTTTACCACATAAAAACTTTGCTTATCTTTTGGAACGAACCAAAAAGTAATGTGATATTTATACAGTGATTTTGAGAGCAAAAGAAGAGGAAATGCAAATTCTTTTTTTAACAACAGGATAATCAATCCCCCCCAGCAAAAAGTTGATTGCATTTCAAAATTCGTATAAAGCTATAAAAGAAAGCTTTTAAAAAAACCATTGTGCAGAAGCTGCTCTTTAGCGTATTGTGAACACGTTGGATAATACCGACAACTTCCATAAACCAATCAGTGTAAAAAACTTCTGATAAAGCTTTATTAAAACAGTGCAAATTTTTTCATTCTTTGACACAGTTTAATTTTTTCATTGACCATAAAATACCTTTTTTTAAAGTATCATAGGGTAAATGATTTATCTTCTCTTTTGCTACAAAAACATACACACCATCTGACAAAGTGTGTTGAATTTCTAAAAAAATAGCACGAAGTCGCCTTTTTGCTAAATTTCGCTTAATAGCATTTCCGACTTTCTTGCTTGCCGTAAAGCCAACTTTTTTTGTTGTATCTTGATTGTAAAAGACCAAGGCACCTTCATAGTGCCATTTTTTTGCGTGATTATAAACGGATGAAAACTCTCGTGTTGTTTTGAGAGTTTCATACTCTTTTAAACGGCCAATCTTTTTCTACCTTTAGCACGACGTGCAGAAATAACTTTACGTCCACCTTTAGTTTTCATTCTAAGTCTAAAGCCATGTGTGCGCTTTTTAGGTGTACTATGTGGCTGATACGTTCTTTTCATCTAAAAGTTCCTTTATATAAAAAATAATTTAAGGTATGGATTTTACCTTAGCTTTACTTAAAATTGCATAAGCTTAAATTAAGAAGAACCCTTTATTTAAGTGTAGAATACTTTTTTATTGGTACTAAAATTGCCTGAATCCTATTAAGGTTTATATAACCATTGTAATACTAAAATCACTTTTTATCTTAAAATACCAATTTGATTTTGAAGGTTCTACTCGTGTTTAAAAAAGTATTGTTGCTCTTTGTTAGTGTTAGTTTACAAAATCTTCTTTTTGCTTGTGGAGGAAGTTGCCTAGAGTGCCATCCAAAATTAAACCCTTATATTAATGATCAAGACCATCAAATCTTAAAAGAATGCACATCATGCCACAACACCCCTTCAAAAAGTGGACAATGCGGGCAGGACTGTTTTGATTGTCACTCACGTAACAAAATTTATGCACAAAAAGATGTAGAAGCTCATCAAGCACTCAAAGCGTGCAAAGCATGTCATGAAGAAAAAGATAATTTTACACTCATTAAACCATCTACCTCGCCAACGCAAGAGACATTAATTGAACTGATAAAATAACCCAATTTATTGTCTAGCGCAACATTCATGCATTATTTCTTTCCAATGTAAATTAAAACATTGATTCACAAATGCTTTTGTATGAGGAACAATGCATGCAGAACAGTCCAAATGCACCGACTTTTGATAGACAAAATTAGCACTATTTTTTGACCCAATCGCACATTCACTTTTAATGCACATTCCAAATTCTTCTCTTATCCCCAAATCATTAAAACGAAAATGAGGACACGCACATAAATAACAATTGAGATAATCTCGTTTATGACATTTTTCATGATGTGCATATAAAAGACAAAAAGAAGGTTCCATTTTGACCATATTTTCATACACAAAATAATCAATAATTGCTTCTTTTTTATATCCCTTAGCTATCAGTTTTTCTACAATTGCATGGTGCTTTTTATTATGTTCAAGAAACCAGTCAAGATAAGTCATAAACTACATTTTCCTATTAAAAAATTAGTGATTTTATTGTAGAATTTCGCCAAAGGAAAGTTATGAAAAAATTTTTAACCATTTTAACACTTATTTCAACACTCTTTGCTGATATCACTAACGATTTAGATGAAATTAGTGAGGAAGATATTCCAAAAATATTATCAATTATCAAAGATGGTACAAAAGAGCATTTACCCATGATGTTAGATGACTATACCACGTTAGTGGATATTGTGAGTGTGCAAAATGCAATCGAATACCGAAATCGTATCAACTCTGCGAACAAACACGTACAAACTATTCTTAAAGCAGATAAGGGAACGCTAATAAAGACAACTTTTGAAAATAACAAAAGCTATTTATGCAGTGATTACGAAACCCGCATGCTCCTTAAGAAAGGTGCCATTTTTATCTATGTTTTTTATGATTTAAGCGATACAGAACTCTTTAAATTTTCTGTCCAAGAAAAAGATTGTGAATAACATCTTTACATGTAAAATAATTCTTACATGTAAAGATAATTTTTTAAATGACTAATGCGTAATGACTATCTCACTGTTTCTAGCATCAATAACAATACTCTCGCCTTCATGCAAAGTATCTTCTAAAATCATTTCAGCGAGTTTATCTTCCACAAGCTCATACAATGCCCTCTTAAGAGGACGCGCACCATAAACAGGATCAAATCCAGCCTCAGCTATCAATGCTTTTGCGGCATTTGTCAACGTAGCTTTTATCTCTTTATGGGCAAGCTTTGTTTCAATATCTTTAAACATAATGCTCACAATCTCACGTAAACCGTCTTCACTTAGAGGATTAAAAATAATAATATCATCCAAACGATTTAAAAACTCAGGCTTAAAATACATACGAAGCTCTTTCATAACCTCTTCGGTGCGTTTTTCACCCTCAAACTCCATAATTTTGGCACTGGCGATGTTAGATGTTAGAATAATAATCGTATTTTTAAAATCAATGGTAACACCTTTATTATCCGTTAAACGCCCTTCATCAAGCACTTGAAGCAAAATATTAAAGACATCAGGATGCGCTTTTTCGATTTCATCAAAAAGAACGACGCTATAAGGCTTCCTTCGCACCGCTTCGGTCAGTTGTCCACCCTCATCATAACCGACATACCCTGGAGGTGCTCCAACCAAACGACTGACGGAATGTTTTTCCATATACTCACTCATATCAAAACGAATGAGCGCTTTGGTGGTATCAAATAAAAAGTTAGCTAACGCCTTCGCACTTTGTGTTTTACCCACACCTGTTGGGCCAAGAAAGAGAAAACTACCAATAGGTTTATTTTGCTCACTCAGTCCTGCTTTATTACGTTTTATCGCACGACCTATCGCCTTAATGGCAGCATCTTGACCGACAACTTCTTTTTTGAGATACTCTTCTACATGTAAGACTTTTGCTTTCTCACTTTGGAGCATTTTATTGACAGGAATTCCCGTCCATTTGCTGACGATGGTCGCTATCATCTCCTCATCGACGCTGTTTTTAAGGAGCGTTCCACTTTCCACCATCTTTTCCCATTTGAGTTTTAACTCTTCCTCTTTTTTCAAAAGCTCAGGAAGTTTGCCATACTCAATTTCAGCGGCTTTGTTAAATTCACTCTGTTTTTTCGCCATCTCAGCTTCTCTACGCAGAGCTTCTGCTTGTGATTTAATGGCTGCAATATCATTAAAAACCTGTTTTTCATTTTCAAACTGCGTCTCTAAAGAACGCATCTTCTCTTTGGCATCGCCTAGCTCTTTTTCAATCGCACTTAAACGCTCATCATTCTTCTTATTTTTTTCCATTAAAAGCGCTTCTTTTTCAACCATCAACGTACTAATTGCACGCTTAATACGACTAAGCTCTGTGGGTTCACTCTCAATTTGCATCTTAAGCTCAGCAGCTGCTTCATCAATTAAATCAATCGCCTTATCGGGTAAAAACCTATCAGAAATGTAGCGAGAACTAAGCTTCGCCGCGGCAATCAATGCGGAGTCTTGAATACTCACATTGTGATGCGCTTCTAAATGCTCTTTAATCCCTCTCAAAATCTGTAAAGCTTCGTTAATGCTGGGTTCATTGACCGTTACAGGCTGAAAACGGCGCTGTAATGCCGCATCTTTTTCAAAATATTTGCGATACTCTTTGAGCGTTGTCGCACCAATCGTATGCAATTCCCCACGAGCTAAAGCTGGTTTAAGAATGTTTGCCGCATCCATACTACCCTCACTCGCTCCCGCACCGACGATGGTATGGATTTCATCAATAAATAAAATGACATTGCCACTTTTTTTCACTTCATCAATCACGGCTTTAAGACGGTCTTCAAACTCGCCACGGTACTTTGCTCCCGCAATCAAAGCGCTCATATCCAAAGCGACCACACTTTTATTTTGTAAACTTAAAGGCACATCATTATGGGCAATTCGAAGCGCCAATCC
Source organism: Sulfurospirillum sp. (assembly GCA_021206415.1). Classification (GTDB taxonomy): domain Bacteria; phylum Campylobacterota; class Campylobacteria; order Campylobacterales; family Sulfurospirillaceae; genus Sulfurospirillum. The sequence goes on from JAJOKG010000069.1 coordinate 6,123, forward strand.
CTCAGCAATTGCTGTTTTACCCGTGCCTGGTTCACCAATTAAGATAGGATTGTTTTTCGTTTTTCGAATCAAAATCTGCATCATTCTTTGAATCTCTTCATCCCGCCCAATGACAGGGTCAAGTTTGCCCTCACTGGCAAGTTTAGTAAGATTAATACCGTACTTCTCAAGCGATTCGAGATTTTCATCGGCACTTTGCTTTGTCTATTTTTTTACCACCACGAAGTGCTTCAAGATTTTTTTTTAAATTGCAACACATCCAGATACTTTGCAAGTATTTTTTTTTAGTGGATCTACGTCGATATTCGCCAATAACCATGTATCCACAGAAAGGTAACTGTCTCCTTTTTGTTTCATCAATCCTTCTGCTTTTTGTAAGGATTCAACCAAACTTCTTGATAAGGTAATCGTTTCTTTGCTCACCTGTGAAACTGTTGGTAATTTTTGCACTTCACTTTTAATTTCTAGCTCGATGGCACTCTTATCAATGTTCATTTTATTAAAAACTTGATTCAAAATCGAAGCAGAATTCGTTATTAATCCCCACGTTACATGTAAAGGTGTTGCTTCATTATTTTTTGCATGCAAAGCAAGGCTAATAGCACTCTCAATTGCCTCGCGCATTTGATTGGTTAATTGCTCAAAAAGTGAATTCATTTTGTCTCCTTTTGTATTGATTTTATGTAATTTTACTGCTTTTGTAGAATTTTACAACTTTAGTCTATTGTTGTCAAGTTTATTTAGTCATATAGAGTCATTTTATAATTTATTCCCAAATATTGAAGCAATCAAAAAGGCTCTCTCTTTCATAGAAGTTTTAGGGAAACTGCATTATAATCTCCCTCTTTGAGATACTAACGCATCCCATGCGAGGAGCATACACACATTATGAAACATTTACCCTTTGCCACGGTTGGCTTTATTGCTACTTTTGTAGGTATTACAAGCTTTTTTTTCTTCACACTTTTTGCAGATAATACAGAGGGTGAAAAGAGTCGGCTTGCATCACTTGCTAAATTCACACGTGTTTTAGCTACTATTGAAAAATACTATGTTGATGACATTCAGATTGATGAAATTGTCAAAAAGTCTATTGAAGGGCTTTTAAATAACCTTGATGCGCACTCTGCTTATCTTGATGAAAAGCACTTCAAAGATTTAAAAATTCAAACAGATGGTGAATTTGGAGGTCTTGGTATTACCATTAGCCAAAAAGATGGTGCGCTTACCATTATTGCACCTATGGAAGGTACACCTGCGGATAAAGCAGGCGTTAAAGCTGGAGATATTATTTTAAAAATTAATAAACAATCTACCCTTAATATGACCATCGATGAAGCTGTCAACCTCATGAGAGGGAAGCCAGGAACAAATATTGAGCTTACAATTGTAAGAGAAGGGGAAGATAAACCTCTTATTGTGCCCATTGTACGAGATATTATTAAAATCGAATCTGTCTATTCAAAAAAAAATCGAAAATGAAAATATACTTTATCTTCGGGTCGTTAACTTTGACAAAAATATTGTAGGTGATGTCCAAGAAGCTATTAATAAAAACAAAAAAGTACAGGGTATTATTTTAGATCTCAGAAACAACCCTGGTGGACTTTTAAATCAAGCTGTTGGGCTTGTCGATATTTTTGTTGAAGATGGCATTATCGTTTCACAAAAAGGTCGCTTAGAATCAGAAAATGAAGAATACCGTGCAAGCAAAGCAGGAACGATTACGAAAACACCTCTTGTTGTACTCGTTAATGGAGGAAGTGCTAGTGCTAGTGAAATTGTGAGTGGTGCATTACAAGACCATAAACGTGCAGTGATTATTGGTGAAAAAACCTTTGGTAAAGGAAGTGTACAAGCTGTTTTACCTGTCGTTGACAATGAAGCGATTCGTCTGACCATCGCACGTTATTACCTTCCAAGTGGACGAACGATTCAAGCAGAAGGCGTTACTCCTGATATTCTTGTTTATCCAGGAAGTGTCCCTCATAAGAACAATGAACAATCACTCAAAGAAAAAGATTTAAAAAAACATTTGCAGAGTGAACTTAAAAAAGTCGATGAGAACAAAAAAAGAAAATAAAACCAAAGTAAAAGAAACCCAAAAAACAGATAAAGAAATCATTAGTCAAGAGAGTTTATTTAAAGATTTACAACTAAAAAGTGCTGTTGATGCGATCAAAGTACTTGCAATCAAAAAATAATTGAGGAGCAGACGTGAACAAAGGTGCATTATTATACGAAGGTAAAGGGAAAAAACTCTTTTTAACCGATGATGAAAATCTTTTGGTTTCAGAGTTTAAAGATGATTTAACAGCATTTAATGCCGAAAAAAGAGGAAATGAAGCAGGTAAAAGGTGCACTCAATTGTAAAAATTAGTACGCAACTTTTTCATCTTTTAGAAAAAATGGTATTCAAACGACATTTGGTAAAAACACTTGACGATACACATCAACTCATCAAACGCGTTCAAATTATCCCTATTGAAGTCGTTGTAAGAAATATCGCGACAGGTTCATTATCAAAACGTCTTGGTATTGCAGATGGTACCGTTCTTCCTTTTACATTGGTTGAATTTTTATTATAAAGATGATGCTTTGGGTGATCCGATCATTAATGATGAACATTGTTTACTGCTTAACCTCGTTAAGAGTGAATCCGATCTTGAAGAACTTAAACGTTTGGGTCGTGAAATCAATGTTATTATGAAAAGTTTCTTTGGCGAGCGCAAACTCAAATTGGTTGATTTTAAAGTCGAATTTGGTGTTGATACAGAGGGGAATATTTTACTATCAGATGAGATTAGTCCTGATAGTTGCCGTTTTTGGGATATGGATACCAATGAAAAATTAGATAAAGATAGATTTAGACAAGGTCTTGGTAATGTCAAAATGGCTTACGAAGAGGTCTTAAAACGTATACTAACGCACTAAAAACAAAGGAAAAAGAAACGATGAAAGTTATTGTCAATATTCAACTCAAAAATGGTGTTCTTGACCCACAGGGTAAAGCTGTTCACCACGCACTCTCTTCTTTAAAATTTAATGAAGTAAATGAAGTGCGTATTGGAAAACAAATTATTTTAGATATCGATGAAAGTGACAAAGTAAAAGCAGAACAAAGAGTCACCACAATGTGTGATGAACTTTTAGCCAATACTGTCATTGAAGACTACACCATTGAGTTTCCAGCATGCTAGTAGCAGTTGCTGTATTTCCGGGAACGAACTGCGAAATCGATACAAAATATGCTTTTGAAAAATTAGGAGCAGAAGTTGCCCTTGTTTTTCATAAAGAAGAAAAGCTCCCAGAAGGAACTGATTTAGTGGTTCTGCCTGGTGGTTTTAGCTATGGTGATTATCTACGAAGTGCTGCTATTGCAAAGTTTTCGCCTATTATGAAAGCGGTGATTGAGTTTGCTAATAATGGCGGTAAAGTTTTAGGTATTTGTAATGGCTTTCAAATGCTAGTAGAAGCCAAACTACTTCCAGGTGCTATGAAACGCAATGAGAGTGTACATTTTATCTCTAAATTTCATCCGCTTAAAGTGGTTGCCAATGACAATCTCTTTTTACAAAAATGTACCATTGGTGAAGTTTTAAACATTCCTGTGGCCCATGGAGAAGGAAGTTATTATATTGATGAAGCGGGATTAAAAGAGTTGTATGCTAATCATCAAGTGCTTCTTACATACTGTGATGAAAAAGGAAATGTCCAAAATCCTAATGGTTCTATTGATGCTATTGCAGGCATCTGTAACAAAAAGAAAAATGTTTTTGGTCTTATGCCACACCCTGAACGTGCTATTGAGGAAATTTTAGGTTCAGATGATGGTGTTAAAATGTTACAGGGTTTTATTGCTTAGCCTTATGAAGAAAATTTTAATACTCCTCGCACTCTCTTTAACACTTTTCCATTCCTCCATCGTTGCTGAAGAGAGTGCTTATCAAAATTACGCAAAATCCATTTTTCTCTCTGTTGAGCAGATTCCTCAAAAAGTTTATGTAGGACAAGTATTTCCAATTAAAGTGAAAGCTATTGTTGCTCATTCAAATATAGATACTTTATCTACAGCATTTTCGACACCAAATGGCATTGAGATTATCAATCAACAATCACCTTGGGTTGTTTCAAGTAATAATACGTATGAAAATACATTTTATTTTAAGATAACTACAACAAATGCAAAGATCCCTAATATCAGTGTTTCACTGATAAAAAATAAAGAGCCCCTAGAAAGTGCCATACTAACACTCTCTACACCGAGCTCATTCAGAAAAAAAGAGGATTTTTTTAGCAATGTCATTGCGCAAACACTGGTTGTCAATAAATACAAAACAACAACATTTGATGCAAAAAAATGTCATGACGGTCTTAGAAATTGAAGCGACAGAAGCAAACCTCAAAGACTTTAAACTCAAAGGAATTACTAAAAGTGGTATAGACTCATTCTCCGATAATGGTAGCAGTCAAAAAATATATTATTATGCCATTTTGCCTAATTATCAAAAGAATTTTGAATTTACGTATTTTGACCTACGAGCAATAAATTTACTAAAATTTCGCTTCCAATAGTCATTGATAATGAAGAAGTAAGCACCCAATTAGGACTAAATCCTAAAGAGAGTATTTTTGAATTTTATAAAAGTATTGCCTATGCTGTTTTAGCTTTTCTTTTTTTCATTATCGTATTAAAATACCGTAATGGTACTACCTCGTGGCTCGCTTCTTTTTTTTAGCACTCTATTTTTTAGATCAAAATCCGCTCAATCATGTAAAACTCAAAGTGGGTAGTAATATAAAAATTCTTCCAATGGAACACTCTACAATATTTTATACGAGTGAAAAAATTCTTGATGTTGAAAAATTAGGTGAAAGAGAAGAATATATTAAAATTCTATTTCCTGATGGAAAAATCGGATGGACAGAACGTGAAAATATTAGCAAGAATTAGAGCTATTTTTATTGCTATTGAATTTAGTATTACTGTTTTAATGACCGTTGTTTTCATGTATATTTTTTCCAACAACACACGAACCATTCGTCGTTTTTGGGCAAAATTACAAACCTATCTTATTGGTTTTAAGATTCACACGAAAGGTGAACTCTGCCAAAAGACAACACTTCTGGTTATGAATCATCAAAGCCTCCTTGATATTGTCATCCTTGAAGCAATTCATCCTAAAGATTTGTGTTGGGTGGCAAAAAAAGAAATTGGTGATATTCCTCTTTTTGGGCATATTTTAAAAGCGCCAAAGATGATTGCTATTGATAGAAACGATAAACGATCCATTGTAAAACTCATTAAAACAGGTCAAGACAGGCTCAACCAAGGGCGTGTACTGGCGATGTTTCCAGAAGGAACCAGAGGTCGTGGAGACAAACTGCTCAAATTTCAAAGTGGTGCAAAAATTGTAGCGGAAAAATTGAACCTTATTGTGCAACCTGCTGTGATTATTGGTGCACGCAATGTCCTTGATTCCCAAAAACTTTTAGCCAATGGTGGCGATGTGCATGTTATCTTTTTAGACCCCATCAATCCCAACGAAGATGAACACTGGTATGAAAAAATGCATGATGCTATGAGCAAAACCTTACAAGAGCATACTTCTTCCAAATAAATTGCCACAAAAGTGGCTTTTTCTCTTTGCTATTTTCGCTACAATGGCACCACTTTTTTTGGGTTTTTCAAAGTGCTTTCTTCTTTACATGTAAAGCATTTGAAAAAATCCAATTACTAAAGGAAATATAAAATGTCAAAACATCAATTTCAAACGGAAGTAACACAACTTCTCGATCTTATGATTCACTCTTTGTATTCAAACAAAGAGATTTTTTTACGCGAACTTATCTCCAATGCTTCCGATGCGCTGGATAAATTAAACTACCTCACATTGACCGATGAGAAATACAAAGCGCTCTCTTATGTGCCTCGTATCGACATTGCCATCAACAAAGAAGCAAAAACCCTTACCATCAGCGACAGTGGTATCGGTATGAATAAAGAAGATTTGGTTGAAAACCTTGGAACGATTGCAAAAAGTGGTACAAAATCATTCTTACAAAACCTTAGTGGCGACAAAAAGAAAGACTCAAGCCTTATTGGTCAATTTGGTGTGGGTTTTTACTCCGCTTTCATGGTTGCCAACAAAATCGAAGTCATAAGCCGCAAAGCGGGCGAAGAGAAAGCCTACATGTGGAGCAGTGAAGCAGGTGCAGAGTATGACATTGCAGAAGTGACCAAAGAGAGTCACGGAACGTCTATTACGCTTTATCTGAAAGACGATGAAGATGAATTTTTAGAGTTTTACCGCATTCAAAGTGTCATCAAAAAATACTCAAACCACATCCCTTTCCCTATTTTTATGGACAAAGAGGTTAAGGAGTATGACGAAGAAGGCAAAGAAAAAAGTGTTGAACTTAAAAATGAGCAGATCAACAAAGCCAGCGCACTTTGGACAGTAGCAAAAAGCCAAATCAAACCCGAAGAGTACAAAGACTTTTACCAACAAATTTCCCACGATAGCACCGATCCCCTTCTTTGGAGCCACACAAAAGCAGAAGGCAAATACGAGTACACAACCCTCTTCTACATTCCTTCAACGCCTCCAATGGATTTGTTTAGAATGGACTATAAACCAGGCGTTAAACTCTACGTTAAACGCGTGTTTATTACCGATGATGAGAAAGAACTTTTACCAACCTACCTTCGTTTTATCAAAGGTATCATCGATGCAGAAGACCTTCCTCTGAACGTCAGCCGTGAGATTTTACAACAAAACAAAGTTTTAGAGACCATCAAAAAAGCATCTGTTAAAAAAATCTTGAGCGAACTCAAATCTCTCAAAGAAAAAGAAAGCGATAAATACCTAGAGTTCTACAAAAACTTTGGTCGTGTTGTTAAAGAAGGACTGTACAATGACTGGGAGAACAAAGAAGCACTTTTAGAGCTTGTTCTGTTCAAATCATCTAAACGTGAAGGTTTAGTAAGTCTCAAAGAGTACAAAGAGGCGATGAAAGAAGATCAAAAAAGCATTTATTACATCACGGGTGAAAATGAAAAAATCCTTCGCAATTCCCCTCTCATTGAGCAGTTTAAAGCCAAAGATATTGAAGTCTTGCTTCTTGATGAAGAAGTCGATGCCATCGTCTTCCCAATGGTCGGCGAATACGATAAAACACCTATTAAGCCTGTAAACAACTCCGACATTGATGAAGAGATCAAAGAAGACAAAGCTAAAGTCGAAGAGGATGAAAAAACCTACAAAGAGATTTTGGTCAAAATGAAAGAGATCCTCAAAGATGACGCCAAAGATGTCAAAATTTCAAGTCGTTTGAGTGACTCGCCATCATGCCTCGTGTACGATAAAAATGACCCAGACTTCCAAATGCAACAGATGCTCAAACAGATGGGACAAGACAATCTACCAGCCGTTAAACCTATCTTAGAGATCAATCCTGAGCATGAGATTTTCAAAAAACTCAGCGCAAAGTCTGATTTGTTAGAGCTTAACGATATCGCTTTCTTGCTACTTGACCAAGCAAAACTTCAAGAAGGTATGAAAATCGAAGATACCGCAGCGTTTGCCAAACGTTTGAACCGTTTTATCGCTAAAGCGCTTTAAAAAATAGTTTTACATGTAAGGATTTTTCCTTACATGTAAAAGAGAACTGCACTTACCTTTCTAAGCTACATTAAACCTCCATTTTCATAAAACATCACACACGACTTTCAATATTTGTAGAACTTTCATTGGTTATTGCAAATGGCAAAAATAGAGAAAGTTAAAAGTCAAGCCCTGACCACTAATCTTCTAAAGTATCTTGATTAACCCAAACTGCTAGTTAAACAGAAGAGCTTTTTTGTCATCACTAAGCTTCAAAAAGCAGTTGATAGCATACGCAGTGATGAAAAGTCTAAGCTTTGTTAAAAAGCCACCAATGGTTGTAGCCTTAATCACTTTACCAAACTTAGCAGTGATCATAGAAAAGGCAGTTTCAACACCTTTTCTAATTCTACGCTTGGTAAAATACTCTTCTTTGTTTTCTTGTTGCATGTTGTTACGCCCAATGGGTGAAAGTACAATCTCAAACTGTTTTAAA
>JAJOKG010000108.1 GCA_021206415.1 Sulfurospirillum sp.
GAGCCTCGTATATTATTGGCAGCGACAAAGAGTTTATCGCTGGCAAGTTTGGTCGCCCCGTAGAGGTTAATGGGATTGGCGGCTTTATCGGTGGAGAGGGCGATGACTTTTTGCACGCCACACTCCAAACACGCATCGATGACATTCTGTGCCCCATTAATATTGGTCTTAATACACTCCATCGGGTTGTACTCCGCAATAGGAACGTGTTTGAGCGCTGCGGCATGAATGACAAAATCCACCCCATCCATCGCACGTTTTAAACGCTCCACGTCTCTCACATCACCAATAAAAAAGCGCATACACGGATGTTTGTACTGTTGTGCCATTTCGTATTGCTTTAGCTCATCTCGTGAGAAAATAATAATCTTATTGGGTTGGTACTTTTTTTAAAAGAATTTCGGTGTATTTTTTACCAAAACTGCCTGTTCCGCCTGTAATGAGTATATTTTTTCCATTAAACACCATGATGCCTTTGTCGAGGGTTTTGTGTTTTAAAGCAATTCTAATTCCGTGCTCTATTTGACAACACTATGATAGGAGTAGTATAATAAAGACATCTTTAAGGAAGGGGCATGTCATGAAAATTTCAAGCAGTTCCAATACCCAAATTCTCAATCTTATTTCACAAAACAAAGAGAATACTTCTGCCACTTTGAAAAAAATTGGTGCGATGAAAGAGCTTCAAGGCGTTGATAGTGCCAATCTTGTCATCTCCGATGCCCTCTCTTCCCAAATATCTTCACTCACCCAAAGTGTGCAAAATGCCAATGAAACGGTGAGTATGTACCAAATTGCTGATAGTTCACTCCAAGCCCTTCAAGCCAATAGCGATAGACTCAATGAACTCTCCGTTCGTTATAACAGCGCTTCACTCAATGACGACCAAAGAGCGATGGTGCAAGAGGAGTTTAGTGCCATTCAAGGAGCGATGCAAGACATTACAGAGCAGACCACCTATAATGGTCAAAATATGCTCTCCAGTGCGTATGGGATGGAGGTTTCAGGACTCGCTGAACTCTCCGTAGATGACCAAGAGGGGATTGCTGATTTTAGGGAAAACTTGAGTAGTTTAAGCCAAACCGCAAGCAGTAGTATCAATGGCGCTATGAGCGAGATTACCAATTCGCTGACAGCTATTACCAATTTAAGCAGTGCGAACGCCCAAATTGCCGAAAAACCGATGGAAGAGAAAATTGCCCAACTCAATAGTGATGAGATCAAACTCACCAGCTCAACCCTTGCTCAAGTGCATCAGAACAGTTTGATGCAACAAAGCATTCTGGCACTTTTAAATTAAACGTGCCTCTTCTTCTTTTGATTTTTTGAATGCCTCGTATTGACAATCAACGCTTTTACCAAAATGCTATTAAGCGCTACGGGTGTACCGCTCGTGGGCTGAATTGGAACTCTAAGGGTTCACAGCAGATTCGTTTTGAAGTGATTTATGAACTTTTAATGCCTCATGTCCATCAGAGTAGTCTTATTGATGCGGGGTGTGGTTTTGGTGATTTTTACCTTTTTTTAGAACAAAGAGGTGCGCGTCCTTTGAAGTACATTGGGTATGATGTTTTGCCAGAGGCGCTTTTTGTGGCGCAAAAACGTACCAAACAGCACTGTATTAAGTGTGATATTTTAAACGATAGATTGGCATTGGCAGATTTTTACGTTGCCAGCGGGTCGATGAATATTTTAAGCCGTGAAGAGACGTTTACCTTTATTCGCCGTTGTTTTGAAGCGTCCAATAAGGGATTTATTTTTAATCTCTTAAAAGGGCAATCCCAAGAGGGGCATTTTAACTACTTCTTACCCGAAGAGATTGAAGCGTATGTGAGTGATTTTGCGTATGAGGTGCAGATGTATGAGGGGTATATGGAAGGCGATTTTACGGTGTTTTTGAAGAAGGAAGGGGTATGATTAAAGTTTTTATAGGCGTTGTGGTGTTGTATGTTGGGGCGATGGGGTATCTTTATTTTACCCAAGAGAAACAGATTTTTGCAGCGCACCTCATTGAAGAAAAACCCGCCCCACAAGGCGAAAACCTAGAGCCATTGGTTTTACATGTCAATGAACAGGTTGTTTTAGAAGGGATTTTACGTAAAGATGAAGAGAGCAACGCAGGGTTACTCCTTTACTTTGGTGGCAATGCCGATGATGCGACCCGTTTTGTTTTACATGTAAAAGCCTTGCAAGGCTATGATGTGATAGCCTTTAATTACCGAGGTTATGGTAAAAGTAGCGGAGAGCCTAGTGAGGAAGCATTTTTTAGCGATGCGCTCAAAATTTACGACACCTACGCACGGGGTCGAAAAGTGGTGATTATGGGGCGAAGTTTGGGCAGTGGCGTGGCAAGTTTTTTGGCATCCAAAAGGGTGGCAGATGGTTTGGTGCTTTTAACGCCGTATGATTCGATTGTCTCGATGGCACAGAAAAAATACCCCATTTTTCCCATTGCGTTGTTGCTCAAACACACCTTTGAGAGTGTGCGGTATGTTCCTCTTGTAACAGCTCCCATTGCGGTGATGGAGGTACAAAACGATACGACCATTCCACGCTTTCATCTTGAAAAACTCATGGAAGCAATGTCTCAAACACCCTTACATGTAAGTTTTTCAAACACCACGCACGGCGATGTTTTAACTCACCCCTCTTTTAGCGAGGAACTTCAAAAATTATTAGGAAATTTCAATGAATAAAGTCTATATCAAACATTCCGTCGTTCCCAAACTAAGACGTTTTACTCCATGGGTTTATGCCAATGAAATTGACTCACCTTTGGAAGAATTTACAAGCGGTGAAGTGGTCGCTTTGTTTTCCAAAAAAGATGGCTTTTTAGGCACGGCGTATGTCAATCCAAAGTGTGCTATTTTTGCACGCATTCTTAGTTTTGGCAAAGAAGAGATCGGCAAAAAGTTTTTTCATAACCGCATTAAAAATGCCATTAAAAAACGTGAAGCGGTTTTAAATGTGAGCAATGCAGTGCGTCTCATTCACTCAGAAGCCGACTTTTTACCTGGACTCATCGTCGATAAATACGGTGAAAATCTTGCCATCCAAATCAACACCGCAGGAATGGAAAACTTTCGTGAACTCATCATAAGTACGCTCAAACATTTTTTAAATCCGCAATGGATGGTCGAAAAATCCGACCTGCACTCTCGTGAAATTGAAGGGCTTGAAGATAAAAACGGCACACTCTTTGGTGAGCCTTGTGCACAGTTTGAATTGGTTGAAAATGGGCTTCGTTTTTTAGTCGACATTGAAGATGCGCAAAAGACAGGCTTTTACCTTGACCAGCGAAAAAATAGACAGATATGTGCAAACTACATTAAAAAGGGCGATACGGTGTTAGATTTATGCTGTAACGCAGGGGGATTTGGCATTTATGCGCTACGTGCAGGGGCTAAAGAGTGCGTCTTTGTCGATGCTTCCGAATCTGCCATAGTGCAAACCAAAGCCAATGTGGAGCGCAATGAACTCACCTGTGAATCTTTACATGTAAAGGATGTTTTTACCTTTTTAAAAGAGCAAAAATACAAAAATAGCTTCGATATGACAATCATCGACCCACCATCCTTCGCTAAAACCAAAGAGCAAGCGGTGGGGGCAAAAAGAGGCTTTAAACACCTTTTGATGGAGAGCACCAAAGCGGTTAAAAATGGAGGACTCATTGGCTTTTTCTCCTGTTCGCACCATGTAGGACGCAAAGAACTTTTGGAGATTGTGATGGAAGTCTCACATGATTTGAAAGTGCAGTTTACACTCTTAGAGCAGATGCAACAAGACGCAGACCATCCGTGTCTCATTAACGCCAGCGCTTCGTTTTATTTGAATGGGTTGCTGCTCAGGGTTGAGAAGTAGTATGATTTCAATCAATTATCTTTAAAGGAAAAATTATGGCAACAAGAACTGATTTGAAAGACTGGGTAGTTGAAGCATTAAAAAAAACGTAAAGGAACTGGATGGCCAAGAGAAATATCTAA
>JAJOKG010000012.1 GCA_021206415.1 Sulfurospirillum sp.
CATTATGAGCCATTTTCAAATGTCATTTTAGAAGCCATGAGTTTTCAAAATGTGGTTATCACGACCAAACAAAATGGTGCTAGTGAAATTTTAGATTCCCCTTTTGTGATGCAATCACCACAAGATTTTTCTATTGTCAAGACCATTGATGAGCTGTTAGAAAATGCTCAAAAAATTGAAGCAATAAAACAAAGAAACTACGAGATAGTTCAAAATTTCACGATAGAAAAAAATGCTCAAGAAACAATGGAAGTAATCAATGAATATCTTCATTGAACTTCCTACATGGTTGGGTGATGCCGTTATGGCGACACCTGCTATTGAAGAGCTCATCAAACAATACCCTAATGCAAAACTTACTTTTTTTGGTTCGTATCTTTCAACCGAAGCTTTTAAATACCATCCAAAAACACTGGAAATAAAAGTTGATGAGAGTAAAAAATCGGCATGGCGATTTTTATGGCTTTATGAGACGGTGAAAAGATTGAGAAATTTTGATATAGCTATCAGTTTTAGAAGCTCTCTCAGCTCCAAGTGGTTGCTATTCAATATCCGCGCTACGCAGAAGATGCTTTACCAAAAAAAGGGTTATCAAGGTCATCAAGTTGAAAAATATACCCAATTTATAGCACAATCTTTACATGTAGAGGCGAAATCACTTCCTTTGAAACTCTATCAAACTCCTTTTCACTTCGAAAAACCAACATTGGGGATTAACCCCGGAGCGACTTACGGTAGTGCAAAACGTTGGTATCCTGAAGAATTTGCGAAGGTGGCTATGCATTTTGCAGGCCGTTATGACATCATCATTTTTGGAGGCCCTAACGAAGTTGATATTGCTCATGAAGTTGAAACGTTCATTTCAGCACCTAACGTTACAAATCTCGCTGGACAAACTACCGTTGAAGAACTTATCGAGAAGATTGCGGGATTATCCCTTTTTATCACCAACGATAGCGGACCGATGCATGTGGCTGCTGCTTATCAAATACCAACCGTTGCTCTTTTTGGCCCAACAAAATATACCGAAACATCTCCTTGGAAAAATCCAAATGCATATATACTGTCACACAATCTTTCGTGTGCGCCCTGTATGAAAAGAGAGTGCCCCATCAAAACACATGCGTGTATGCGAGGCATCAAAGCAGAAGAAGTTATTGATCTTTTAGAGCGTCATCTATCGCTTGACAAATGATATGCCCGATCATGATGTGCATCTCTTGAATGCGAGGGGTATCATCACTGGGAATGACAATATTGATATCACAAAACTCGTTCATGACACCACCATCACGTCCACTAAAACCGATCGTTTTACATCCCATATTCCTTGCCAAACTTAAAGCGCGTACGATATTTTTGCTATGTCCGCTGGTGGATATACCGATCAGAACATCGCCTTCTCTCGCTAAAGCTTCTACTTGGCGATCAAACACGCGGTCATATCCATAATCGTTTCCGACCGCTGTCAAAACGGAGGTATCTGTCGTCAATGCCAAACCAGGAAGTCCCCTTCTTTCAGTTTTATAACGGCCACTTAATTCTGCTGCGATATGTTGTGCATCTGCCGCACTTCCACCATTGCCACATAGTAAAATTTTATGCCCATTTTTTATTGCTTCACTTGCAATAGTGCATGCTGTATAAATATGGCTTTGTAAACTCTCAATTGTTTTTGCAATAACGGCTTGATGTGCAAGCATCTCACGCTGTATCATTTCCATCATTTTTGTTGTGCCCTTTCAATAATTCTAGTTGTACTTTTACCTTCAACAAACTGAACCAATCGTACCTCTTTGGCGATGTCACTCCCGACAACTACTTTACCTTCGTAATCTGCTCCTTTAACCAAGATATCTGGTTTGATAGCAGTAATAAGCTCTAGTGGTGTATCCTCTTCAAACGGAATAACATAATTGACCGATTCCAAGCTCGCTAAAATGTATGCTCGATCCTCCAGTGGATTAATCGGACGACTTTCACCTTTGAGGCGTTTGATCGAATCATCCGCATTAAGACCAACGATAAGAATATCTCCAAAGCTTTTTGCCATTTCTAGGTACTTCACATGCCCCACATGTAAAATGTCGAAGCAACCATTGGTAAAGACGATTTTTTGGTTTTTTCTGGTTTCCAAAAGATGTAGTAGCTCTTCTTTAGTTTTAATTTTACTTGGAGCCATAGCCGCTCTCAAGCTGTGCTCATATGCATCAACTTCATCCAATGTCACAGTTGCACTACCAAGTTTTCCCACGACAACAGCTGCAGCAGAATTAGCAAAAGAGGCAGCTTCTTTCATGCTTAGGCCACAGGAAAGTGCATAACCAAGACTAGCTAAAACAGTATCACCAGCACCTGTAACATCGTACACTTCCCGTGCCACTGTTGGCATTTTAGTAAACGTTTCACCAAAAATTGCCATACCATCTTCGGAGAGCGTGATGATTGCATACTCTAGCTCCAAGCTCTTCTTTAGTATGTTTCCCGCTTTATGTAAACTCTCATCATCCTTGATAGCTATTTTTGTTGCAATGCTCGCCTCTTTTTTATTCGGTGTAATTAGCGTTGCCCCTTTGTACTTGCTGTAATCATCCCCTTTAGGGTCAACTAAAAGAGGCTTTTGATATGCTTTTGCCATAGCAATCATACTTTGCGTTAATGATGGTATCAAAACACCTTTGCCATAATCAGATAATAAAACTGCATCGGCTTTTACTAGCATGTTTTTATAAATATCAAGTAGCTGATTTGCCGATGCTTCAGTAATATTATCTTTTGATTCGCTATCGTATCGAACCACTTGTTGATGTGACGCTATTACTCGGCTTTTTTTTACTGGTTTTACGTCCTTTTTGTTTTATCATGCCATGGATGTCTACCCCTATTGAGGATAGCATATTTGATAATTCTTTGCCGTTGTTATCATCTCCCACAACACTTAAAACCCTCACATGTGCGCCAAGAGCAACCAAATTATTGACAACATTGCCTGCACCGCCAAGAACCGTCGTCTCTTTTTGTACGTCAATGACCTGCACCGGTGCTTCAGGGGAAATACGCTCGCATTTTCCCCACAAATAATGATCCAGCATCAAGTCACCTATCACCAAAATAGATGGTTTATACGCTCTTAATCTATCCACGCTTTACTTCACTTTCATAGATACGTTTAATTTCAGGAACATACGCCTTAATACCCTCTTCTAAAGAGATTTTTGGCGCATACTCTAAATCTTTACATGTAAGGTTTATATCTGCTTCCGTATGCATCTGATACGCACCCATGTATGGATTTTCAAAATAGTCTGTTCCTAAACTTGTCCCTAATTCTTTTTGTAAAATATCGGCGATATCCTGAAAACTTCTAGGATTCCCCGTTCCGACATTGTAGACACCGCTTTTGCCTGAAACTGCCGCTTTAATATTCGCTTGTACGACATCATCGATGTAAATAAAATCGCGCACGATTTTATCAGAACCGTAAAAAAGACGTGGTGTTTTACCGCTTAAGATTTGCAGTCCAAGTTGTAAGACCATGGAAGAAGTTTTGTTTTTAAAGTACTCTCTTGGACCATAAACATTGAAGTAACGTAGTCCTATCACATGCATGTGAGGGTTTTGCAGGCAAAATTCCCGTGCAAGATTGTCCATGGAGAGTTTACTAAAGCCATACACATTTTGGGGTTGTTCCTGCCCTACGCGTTTGTGGTGAAGCTGCATTACCGTAGGTTGCGGCGCTAGAAGCATAGACCACAACAGCATTGTTCTCTTTGGCAAGTTCTAAAATACTTTTGAACGCATTCACATTGGTTTTTACCATAATGCCTTGGTCTAAAACCGTTGTATCAGAAATTGCCGCTTCATGAAAGATATAATCAAATTGGTATGCGGCAAGTTTTTTAAGGGCTTCTTCATCGTTAATGTCGCCACTAATGACTTCACCTTTAAATCCTATCAGGTTTTTAAAATGACCAAAACTTTTTAGATTGCCGTTGGAGAAAGTTGCTTCACTTCTAAAAACATCAAAGACAACGACTTTACAAGTAGGATGATTTTCTTGAAAGTAAAAAGCAAGATTGCTACCAACAAATCCCGCTCCACCCGTAATAAGAATAACTTTATTATTAAAATTATTTTCAGTATATTGCATGCTAAACCCTAATTTTTGATAAGGTCTATTGTATCCAAAAGAAAATTAACGCAATATTTAGCTTGTGAATTTGGAGTATTGCCAATTAAAATTGTTTTTTCAATACCCACATGACGTGCGGCTTCAATATCGCTTGGTTTATCGCCAATCATCCATGACTGACGCACATCAATATCAAAGGCACGAATCGCTTCTTCAAGCATACCGCTTTTGGGCTTGCGGCATGAACATCCATCATCTGGAGCATGCGGACAATGATAAATCGCGTCGAGTTTAATATTTACATGTAAAAGCTCTTCTTGCACCCACGTCATCAGCGTTTCAAAGTCTTTTTCACTGTAATAGCCACGGGCGATGCCTGATTGATTGGTGACAATAATCAACAAATACCCTAACGACTGGAAATGCTTTAACACTTCAAAAACACCTTGACAAAACTCAAAGTCTTCTTTCCTATAAACATACGCTTTATCGATATTGATGACGCCATCTCTGTCTAAAAAAACAGCTTTTTGCACTTATTCTCCAAGTTCTTTGGTAATATCGCTCAGTAAATTGGTGTATTCTAAATAACCATACTTATCTTTTTGCTCTATCAAAGACGCTTTCGCACGTTCAAAATAAGGGCGCGCTGTTTCACGATTTCTGACATCGTATGCTAAGAATTTTCCCATATAATAATTCGCATAAATATGTTTAGGTTTTTTATCCAACACTTTTTGTACTTCTTCAAGAGCACTGTAAATTTGTGTATTTTTTTGGAGAACAAGTGCGAGCTTCAGTCTAATCTCATACTGTGCATCATCAACCAGCAGACTCTTTTGATACATGCTCGCCGCTTCATTAAAAATACCCATTTGAAAATAACCATCACCCAGTTGATTCCAGGTCTCTTTGTCATTGGTTTTCGCGGCTTGTGCTTTCAGATTGGTCACTTTAAGGGCAAAAGGAAGAACAGCGGCGATACGACTATTTTGAACATTGTGCGGGTCAATGGAGTAAGCATCGACAAGGATTTCAAACCCTTGCGCAATTTGACCAAGTTTGAGATAAATATTGGCCAGTTGTAGCATACACACGGTATTAGAAGGCTCTTCTAGTAAAATCTTCTCAATGGCTTCTTTCGCTTTTTGAGAATCAGCTCTCTCGACTTCACACACACTGTGTGTTTGGGCTAAAAGTAAATTTATCCCAAAGAATAGTCCTACGATAATACGAAACACCGACACCTCTTGTACATCTTTTTGACATAGATTATACACTACTTTCATAAAATGCGTCTATAGGAAATAAAATGTTACGCAAATTCTAAGCAGGGATAAAGTATCTCAGGTTATAATTTCCACACACACAACTTACGAAGGGGTATCGCGTGAAAAAAATTTGCATTCTCTTATCAATTGCCGCAATCTCAAGCCTTATGGCAGCCGATGGCGCAGCAGTTTACAAAGCAAAATGTTTCTCCTGTCATGGAGACAAAGCAGCAAAAGCTGCTCTTAACAAATCTCAAATCATTGCGGGTTGGGATGAAGCAAAAATTATTGCTGCATTAAACGGTTATAAAGACGGTTCATACGGTTCAGCGATGAAAGGCGTTATGAAACCTATCGCTTCAGGTTTAAGCGCTGAGGATGAAAAAGCAGTCGCTGCGACCATCGCTTCATTCAAATAAGTTACGGGCACGGCAAGAGCCACGCTCTTGTCGTTTAGTCAGGCGGGGCGTATCCCGTCTCTCGTTTTTCTTTTGCTTTTAAAATTTCCGCTTTTTTACGTTCCATCGTCACTGCATCATTCAAGGCTTCTTCGCTATCAAACTGCGCGCCATCAATAAATTTTTTTTGGTCATCAAACTGACCGCTTCGAATGCCCCATAATAAAGCCCACAAACCAAAAGCACCCAATAATGTGGATGCACCCAACATCATCGCTATGACCCAACCGTCCATTTTACGACCTTTTAAACAGTGTTTTAATACGCATAGAATTGCCTACGACAACTAAAGAGCTCAGCGACATTGAGAGTGCCGCGAACAGAGGAATAATACATCCGCTCATGGCCAAAGGAATAGTAATGAGATTGTACAGTAAAGAGAAAACAAGATTCTCTTTGACAATAAAAAGCGTTCTTTTAGCAATGATAAAGGCATCATACAAGCTTTGAATACTATCGTTGGTTAAGACAATATCACTCACATCGACGGCGACATCGGCTCCACTTCCCATCGCGATGGCTATCTCGCTTCGTGAGAGCGCTAAGGTATCGTTAATGCCATCACCGGCCATCACGACTTTATGCCCCTCTTGGTGTAATTTTTCGATGTAGTCTGCTTTTTCATGCGGCAACAAAGCAGCTTCATATTTTACAATGCCTACTTCATGCGCAATATCGTGTGTCACTTTTGCATGGTCACCGCTTAATAAAATAATTGAAAGTCCTAATTCCTGCAATTTTGCAATATTTTCTTTGGCATCGCTTTTCAGGCTATCTTTAAGACCAAAAAGTGCAACCATCTTTCCATCAACAGCAAAAAAGTAATGCGTCAAACTTTCAAATTGGCTAGGCACACGGGTGAGAATGCCCTCTTCTTCCATCATTTAGCATTACCACCAATGAGAAGATGTCCATCAAAAAGTGCTTTCATCCCTTTGGCTTCGATGGCTTTAATCTGCTCCAGATTTTTTACATGTAAAGGCGTCTCTTGCGCTTTTAGATACTGCATAATTCCTTGGCTAATCGGATGATTGGATGCACTCGCTAACGCATACAAAAGACTCTCATCAAACGTTTCAAACTTATGATACTCTACTACTTCTGGTTTGCCTTTTGTGAGTGTTCCTGTTTTATCCAGCACCAAGGTATCACACTTTGCCATACTTTCTAAAAAGCCTGTTTCTTTGAACAAGACACCTCTTTTAGCCGCCAAGCCTAACCCAACCAAAGTCGCAACAGGCGTTGCCAAAGAGAGCGCACATGGACACGCAATCACAATCACCGAAATTGCTACAATCAACGCCTTTTCAAACGAACCTTCTTGCACATACCAAAAAATCCACGTACACAGCGCTAAAAAAAGAATGGTTCTGGAAAAATAACCGGAGAGCTGATTGGCAAATTTTTCAATGTGTGGTTTTTTACTGAGCGCATCTTCAAGCAGGCAACTAAACGGGTGAGCATTGAAGAAGAAAATGTCGTACGTGCTTCATAACGAATCAGGCTATCCAAACACAAAGAACCGCTGAGTAATTTATCACCTTTGCCAAGCAACACAGGCTCAGATTCCCCGCTTAAATGCGATAAATCAAAAGAACCCTCCCCTTGCGTTATGATGCCATCAATCACAATTTTATCGCCTGCTTTCACCTCAATAACATCGCCAATACTAACACTTTCAACCCGCTCTAAAACCTTTTCGTCACCCTTTATCACCACCACTTCTGTCGGGAGTGAACTTCCATACGCATCTAAGATATCAACCGCTTTTTTCTTACTCAAAACTTCTAAATATTTCCCCGCAAACACAAAAGTCACAATCATCGTCACCGAATCAAAATAGACTTCTGCATTTTTACTAAACATCGCATACAACGAAAAAACATACGTCAGTGTCGCTCCCGTTGCCACTAAAAAATCCATGGTAATATAGCGATTTTTCAGCCCATAATACGCCCCTTTAAAATAGACCGAACCTGTATAAAAAAGGGTGGGTGTTGCCAGTACAAACTCCGCAAAATTGAGAATATTTTTAATATTACTTTGCATTCCCGTAAAATATCCCGCATACTGCGCAATAGCAATCCACATCACATTCATCGTCGCAAAAATACCCACTAAAAGTTTCGAATAATACTCCCTACGCTGAGCATTGGCTCGCTCCTCGCCTCCTTTGGGATCATACGGATAGGCGTTATAACCAATGCTTCGAATTGTCTCAATAATGCGTGAGAGCTTGATAATAGAATCATCCCAGACGATTTTTGCTTTATGGTTGGAGTAGTTAATGCTCACCTCCACGACCCCCGCTTGCTTTGAGAGCACTTTCTCATTCAGCCACACACACGCACTACAATGAATCCCCTCAATAATCAAGGAAATCTCACTAAGTCCCTCTTTGGTTTGCTTAACATATTTAGAAACAAATCCATCCAAATCAAAACGTTCACTCTCTTCTAAATGTGTTTTGGGAGGTTCAAGGGTATTCTCACCCATTTTTTCATAAAAATTTTCCAATCCCTCTTCTTGCAAAAGATGGTAAATTCCTTGACACCCTTTGCAACAAAAAAAATTTAAGGAGGATTAAAATGGGTATCTTCAATTAATAAAGAAGCCTCATATTCTAAATGACAATGATCACAACGTTTTTTTATTCATAAGATTCTTTCACATAAAGGTACATTTCTCATTATAACGTGACTTTTTTGTGATAAAGCTGATAAGATTCTTCGCTTAATTTTTTTTTCAAAGCGTTTGTGCTAAAGTGCCAGCCCTACATGTAATGGTGGGATTTTGAGCACAAAGGACTTGGGTGGAGCTAGAGAAAAAACACTACATTAAGACAGGAGTTCCTTTCTTAATAGCATTGCTTCCCCTTTACGCAACCATTTGGTATCACTACTCTTTCATTTCATACCTTCTTCTCACCCTTATTGGAACAGGTGGTTTTGTCTACGTAAGTAAATTACGGTATAGCCATAAAAAAATTAAAAAAACAGACTTAAGAGCAACCTCTATACCGATTTTAACACCCATCTTCCCAACCGCCTTAAATTTATCAAAGAGTCAAAAACACTTCAGCCACATATTGACTCAACCCTGATTATCATCAACATAGACTCCTTCCAAAATACCAACACATTTTATGGTCACTCTTTTGGGGATGCGTTTTTAAAAACCATTGCACATTGGCTTAAGACCAATCTTCCTCCGATAGAATCTACCCTTTATAAATTTGAAGCCGATATTTATGCTATTTTCATTCCCGTACCCTTTAGTGAATACAATCTCAAAAAATACCTTAAAAAACTCTCACTCAAAATCACCAAAGACCACATTATGTGTCGTGGTATTGAAATTGACACAACACTGAGTATTGGCGCCGTACAAGGCAATAAAAACCTTTTAAAACTTGCTTCTATTGCTTGTAAAGAGGCTCGAAATAAACGCATGGCGTATCTTATTTACGATAAGGCCTCACACAAAGAAAAAGAGTACCAACACAACATTACCATCAATCATATGCTTAAAGAAGCACTTATGAAAGACCGTATTGTTCCTTTTTTTCAACCCATTATCAACGTCAATACGGGTGAAATTGAAAAATTTGAGACCCTTATGCGTATCCAAAAAGAAGAACAAGGGCACTATCTTCCTTCTGAATTTTTAGAGATAGCCAAACACTCTAAAATTTATTCTAAACTTTCTATGGCGCTGATTCAAAAAGCCTTCGAAACCTTTCAAATCTCTTCCAATGGCTTTTCTATCAACCTTTCGTATCTGGATATGACCAATATTGTGACGAAAACATTTATTTTAGAAAAATTGGCAGAATTCAATGTCGGATCGTGGGTTATTTTTGAAATTTTAGAGAGTGATGGTATTGAAAACTACGAAGCTATTGCCTCCTTTATTGATGACGTCAAAGCATACGGCGCTAAAATTGCCATTGACGATTTTGGCTCAGGATACTCTAATTTTGAACGCCTCAATGAACTGCGTGTTGATTACATCAAAATTGATGGAAGTTTGATTAAAAATATTGACCGAAACGAAGATACAAAAATTATTGTCAAAAATATTGTCAATTTTGCAAAAGAGCTTGGAATTAGTACGATTGCAGAGTATGTACACTCCGCAGAAGTTCTTCAATGTGTCAAAGAAATAGGCGTTGATTACGCGCAAGGCTACTACATTGGTAAACCCTCTTCACGCATTGTATCAACGCATTAAAATAAACTCCTTACACGTCGCATAGCGCCTAAAAGATATCTTCATCACATCTTTACATGTAAAGATAAAATGTCACCTTTTTTCTGCTTTTTACACAAGTTTGTGCTACAATTTAATTGCTTCGGATATAAAGGAGGAAAGTGGCTTATGCGTGCGCTCTTCTGCTCACAGCAATGATCATGAAATTTTCGATACCATAAAACGCTCTGATGAAGCCCTCTATAAAGCAAAACATAATGGTCGAAATCAGGTACAAATTGTTTAGTTTGTACAGTTAAGAGTTTGTTTATTCAACTAAGTTATAATGCCTCAAACCTATATTTTTTTTTAAAAGGACACACAATGGCAACAACCAAGCTCCAAGGAACACCTGTTAAACTCACAGGCGAAGATATTAAAGTAGGCGATAGCGCCCCAACCATTAAAGTCGTCGCAAAAGATCTCAGTGAAATCAAAGTCGGTGGTAAAAGTGACAAAGCACAACTCATTGTAGTCGTTCCTTCCCTCGATACAGCCGTATGTGCTCAAGAAACACGCACCTTCAATAAAAAAGCTGCTTCCATGGCCGACGCAAGTGTTGTTGTAGTTTCTATGGACTTGCCTTTTGCTATGGGTCGTTTTTGTACCACTGAGGGCATTGATAATCTAAGCGTTGGTAGTGACTTTAGAGAAAAAGCGTTTGCACAAGCTTATGGTGTACTCATTAAAGATGGCCCACTTAAAGGCTTAAGCGCTCGTGCAATTTTTATCGTCAATAAAAGCGGAAAAGTAGTTTATAAAGAGATTTGCCCTGAAATCACCGAAGAGCCAAACTACGAAGCTGCGCTTTGCGCCCTTGAAGAAGCAACGAGCAAAAAACGTTGCGGTTGTAAAACAAAGGCATAGCGCCAGACTTTGTGCCCACCCAAAAAACACACTATTAAGTCATTAACTTAATTCTATGCTCTCTTGTGTCTTCATGAGCCACAAGAGAAGCTCCTCTAGTTTTTTCATCGTCTTTGCCTCAATAATTGTATCTGGCATTTCAATGATTTCTTTGAGTAATTCCCTATTTTGTAAAAAATCAATTTGATGACGTTTGGCATTTTCAACTATTTTTTCACACTGCGCTTCACTGGCACTTGAACTTAAGCGTTTTTGCTCTGCTTGATAAAGTGCTAATCCTTTGGGTTTCATAAACAAATTACTCCTGCAAAACGCCCTGTAATTTTCTCTCTTCGATACGAAAAATAGCTTTCATGACAGCATGTACACAAAGGAGAAACATTCAGATGTTCAGGCAAAACACCCTGATCTAAAAAGGCTTTGTAATTATACGCTTGAAGGTCCAAAAAGAGGCGTTCATTCTTTACATGTAAAAAGCCATCAAAGCCTTCACTCACCTCTTTTCCTATCTCGTAACAACACGCCCCAATACTAGGTCCTATAAAAATCTGTACTTCAGAAGCACGTGTTCCAAACGCTTTTTCCATCGCCTCTAAGCACTTCACCCCAATACCCAGTCTGCTTCCCTCTCGCCCCGCATGTGCCACACCAATGGCTTCATACGTCTTATCATAAAACAAAATAGGCATACAATCTGCCACCATCACCGCTAAAGCAATCTCTTTTTGGTTCGTGATCATGGCATCGCACATTGGCGTTTGTCCTTCTTCTTCAATACGCACAATCCTATCACCATGCACCTGCTCCATAAACACAACCGCACGCACACCCATTTGCTTGCGCAAAATCTCTCGATTGGCGTTTACATGTAAAGAATCATCATTGACGTGTAACGCCAAATTAAGGCTAGAAAACGCCCCTTCACTCACTCCGCCAAAACGATTGGTAAAAAGATAACGCATTAATACGTCGCCATAATGCGATCCACCCCATTCCAATCCAACGCCTCTTGTTTGTTGAACATATGGTAAAGATAACGTGCAAACATATCGGTTTCCACATTGACCCTACGCCCTACTTTATACGAAGCAATCAATGTTTTTTCTAAGGTATGAGGAATAATCGTCAAACGAAATCCTTCCTTCATCACATCATTCACCGTTAAACTCACCCCATCAATGCTCACACTCCCTTTAGGAATCACAAACTTAAGTGAGGCTTTGGGAATAGAAACTTCAATGTCTAAGCCATTTTCTCTTTGAGCCAATTTTTCGATAACACCCACACAATCCACATGCCCTTGAACCATATGCCCATCCAGCCTATCACCTAACGCCAAAGCTGGTTCCATATGCACTTTGCCTTTAAGATTTTCTAACGCCAAAAGTGAGCGACTTTCCAAAGAGAGTTCCACGCTAAAGCCACCCTCAAAAAGTTCGATCACCGTTAAACACGCTCCATTAATCGCAATACTATCACCGATGGCTGGTTTGTACGTTGCACGAAGGGTTAAAATATTATTCGCATAACTCACCACTTCTGCAAACTCTCGAATTAATCCTGTAAACATAAGCACCCTTTATTATTTAATCAGCATTATATCGTGTTTAAAATTGAGAACTCCTAAGAAGGCAAATGCCCTAAAAAAGGCTCTTTAAAAAGCTTTACTTAACATTATTAGTGTATACTTCTCCTAGCAAAAGCAAGGAGCATATGATGCAGAAGTGGTCGATTTCAAAAAAAATTTATATTCCTCTTTTTGGAAGTATTTTCATTGGTTTTATCCTTATTCTTATTTTCTCTTACAGTAGTGTTAAGGGCATTGAAAAAGATGTCTATCAAAGTGAACAAGAGAGCTTAAAGGTTTATACCAAAAATCAACTCGACGCCCAATACGATATTGCCCTAACCAATGCCATTACGATTGCATCGAACTACTACGTTATGCAAGCCCTCATCCATCAAGACCGCACCATCGCCATAAAAGGGCTTAAAGAGCTCATCACACTCTACAAAGAGCAAACCACCTACAAAGCGGCACAAATTCACATTCATACTCACGATATTAAAAGTTTTTTTAAGAGAATGGATGCCCAACAAATTTGGCGACGATCTCTCAAGTTTTCGTCAAACCATCAAAAAAGTTAAAGAGAATAGAAAACCACTCAAAGCCATTGAAATGGGCGTTGCAGGGATGTCGTTGCGAGGTGTTGCTCCTGTGCTTATGGAAGGAGAATACATAGGTTCAGTTGAGTTTATAACCTCTTTTGATGCTGTTGTAGAAAATGCAAAAAAAAGACTTAGGAGCAAGTGTCATGTTTCTCACAGACAAAAAACTCTTAAATCTCAGCGCAGGAGCTAAAAATGCCCTTCTTGCAAAAGATACGGCACTCTCTCAAAAAAAAGAGATCAGCAATATGAAACTTTTTGATGAAATTAAAACATTAGACCTCGCTTCTATGGGTTCACATTTTTCAACACCAACCTACTTCATTGTAAGAGAAGAACTCCTCTCGTTTGATGGAACACGTGTGGGTGAAGTTCTTATTGCTAAGGAGTTAGAAGCTGTGAAAGCAGTTGTGCATGAGGCACAATATATTTTGATTAAACAGCTTATCATTATGGGGCTTATTACTGCGTTGATTATGGGTATGTTGATTCTTGCGTTGAAAAAAATGGTCATTAATCCTATTCAAGAGTTAAAAGTAAGAGCAGAAAATCTCTCCAGTGGCGATGGGGATTTAACCAAAAAAATGGAGATTAAAAGCGGTGATGAAATAGGACAAACCGCCAAAGCCTTCAACCTTTTTATTGATAAAGTACGCACAACCGTTACCCTTGCCAAATCTTCAAGCAGTGAAAATGCGTCCGTAGCCAATGAGCTTAGCTCCACTGCCTTAGAAGTTGGAAAACGTGCGGAGGAGACTTCCTCTATCGTTAATGAAACCAACCAAATGTCGCGAAACATTAAAGAAGAGCTTACCCTTTCCCTTCAAAAAGCACGTGAATCAGAAAAAGAGATTAGCACAGCACATTCAACACTCCTCAATGCCAAAAATGAAATTCTCAACATGGCAACGCAAGTACAATCCAATGCTCAAACAGAGATTCAACTTGCCCATCAAATTTCAAGGCTCAGTCAAGATGCTGATCAGGTCAAGGGTGTGCTTACGGTC
>JAJOKG010000114.1 GCA_021206415.1 Sulfurospirillum sp.
AATCAAAGAAAGCTCTCATTTACCGCTGTTTGATACAACTCTTTTACATGTAAAAGAGGCACTAAAAATACGCATTAAAGCGAAAAAATAAATAAAATATAAAAATTAGTTTAATACTTTTATATTTTATAAGAAAAAATTCATTTAATAACCGAAAAAAATAGCTGTTAAATCAATTAATAATTTTTTTTTAAAAAATGCTCTATTTCAGAGCTGTGACATATTCGTTTCACCTTAATTATTAAGTTTCTTTAAATTTTAGTCTGACTATAATCAAGTTTACTTTTAAATCTAGGATAATCATGCTAACCAAAGTACTTAAACGCGATGGCACAACAGAAGAATTTCAACCTTACAAAATTGAAGATGCAATTAAAAAAGCTTTCAAAAGTGAAGGGGTGATGTACGACGAAAGTATCTACACAGAGATTCTAAAACGTATTGAGAAAAAACGTGTTGCAGCCGTTGAAGACTTTCAAGATATGATTGAACAAGAACTTTACAAAGCTCGATATTTTGATGTTATGCGCTCTTTTATTCTCTATCGTCACACGCACAAAATGCAACGAGAGCACATTTATGGACTCAGCGAAGATACCACCTATATCAATTCGACTCAAACCATTGAGGAGTACATCGGTAAAAGCGACTGGAGAATTAAAGCTAACTCAAACACAGGTTACTCCAATGCCGGTTTAGTGAACAATACCGCAGGAAAAGTCATCGCCAACTACTGGCTCGATAAAATTTACTCTAAAGAAGAGGGGTTGGCACACCGAAATGGTGATTATCACATTCACGATTTAGACTGTCTAACTGCTTATTGTGCAGGATGGAGTTTGCGTGTCCTTTTGGATGAAGGCTTTAATGGCGTTCGCGGTCGTGTCGAAAGTCGTCCACCTATGCACTTTAGAGAAGCACTGGGACAAATGGCAAACTTTTTGGGTATTTTGCAAAGTGAATGGGCAGGCGCTCAAGCGTTCAGTTCTTTTGATACTTATCTAGCTCCGTATGCTTTTAAAGATAAAATTTCCTATAAAGAGATTAAAAAGGCCATTCGAAGTTTTATTTATAATCTTAACGTTCCTGCACGCTGGGGACAAAGTCCTTTTACCAATATTACCATTGATTGGACGGTTCCTAACGACTTGGCTGACCAGATTCCAACATCAAACCAACGCCATCTTTTCAAAAATATTGATGATGCAGAGTTGCTTGAAGAAGCGAAAAAAAGAGGAGTAAACTCCCTAGAAGCACTTAGCTATAAACATTTTCAAAAAGAGATGAATCTTATCAACAGAGCTTACTATGAAGTGATGACAGAGGGTGATAAAACAGGGCAGCCTTTTACGTTCCCAATTCCTACGGTTAACATTACTGAAGATTTTGATTGGGATGGAGAAAATACCGATTTATTGTTTGAAAACACTGCAAAAATTGGCTCCTCTTATTTTCAAAACTTTATTGGAAGCCAATATGTGAGAGACGCTGAAGGCAAATTGGTGGAGAATCCAAAAGCCTATAAACCAGGACATGTTAGAAGCATGTGTTGTCGTTTACAGCTTGATCTAAGAGAGCTTTTAAAACGCGGTGGTGGACTTTTTGGAAGTGCTGAAATGACGGGTAGTATTGGTGTTGTGACACTCAATATGGCACGCCTTGGATACCTCTACAAAGGCAATAAAAAAGAATTGATGGAACAATTTGAGTACCTCATGGATTTAGCAAAATCGACGTTAGAGAAGAAACGTGTTTTCGTACAAGAGATGTATAACCGTGGACTTTATCCCTACACCGCACGTTACCTACCTGGATTTAACAGCCATTTTTCGACCATTGGTGTGAACGGAATCAATGAGATGATTCGTAATTTTACTGATGATAAGCATAATATTGCAGATGAGTATGGAATGGAATTTGCTCATGAAATCTTAGAATTTATGCGCAATAAGATGGTCGCTTATCAAGAAGAGACAGGTAATTTATATAATCTTGAAGCAACACCAGCAGAGGGTACAACGTATCGTTTTGCAAAAGAAGATAACAAGCGTTATCCTGAGATTATTCAAGCAGGATCAGGTAAGAATGTGTATTATACAAATTCTTCGCAGTTACCTGCTAATTTTACCGATGATCCTTTTGAAGCATTAGATCTTCAAGATGACCTCCAATGTTCTTACACAGGAGGAACGGTACTGCATCTTTATATGAAAGAGCGCATTAGTTCTAGCGAAGCGTGTAAAAAAGTTGGTAAAAAACGTCATTACTAACTACCGTATGCCATATTTAACAATCACACCTGTTTTTTCAGTCTGTGAAAAACATGGTTATATTAGTGGTGAGCACGAATTTTGCCCTAAATGCGATGAAGAATTGATTGAACAATTTAAAAAAGGAGAAGCCTCATGAGTCAAGCAGAGATTTTGGAACAGTTAAAAGAGAAACGTACAAAATGTATCGTTTACACCCGTGTTATGGGATACCACAGACCAGTGGAAAGTTTTAACGTAGGTAAAACAGGTGAACACAAAGAGCGTGTCCAATTTGTTGAAAAATGTTCTTGCCGATAAGGCAATCCACAGCGTTACCAAATTTACAACGCTTGATTTTCCTAATCATTTAGCAGCTATTTTTTGGTTTGCTAAATGCAATATGGCATGTCCCTATTGCTATAATCCACAAATCGTACGAGGCAAGGGTGAAATCAGTCTTGCCTCTGCACTAGAGTTTCTAAAAAGTCGCAAAAATCGTCTTGATAGTGTTGTTTTAAGTGGAGGAGAGTGTACACTTTATCCTTATCTCGAAGCGTTTTGCGAAATGATTAAAGCGGAAGGTTTCAAAATTAAAATTGATACCAATGGATCTAATCCTACTTTACTAAAGCGTTTAATTGAAAAAACATTGGTCGATTATATTGCACTCGATTATAAAGCGCCTAAAGAGCGCTACACTTCTATTACACATCATTCTCATTTTGATTACTTTGAAGAGAGTTTAATGTACCTCATTGAAAAGCAATTTCCCTTTGAAGTGCGTACAACTTTACACAGTGATTTACTGAGCGAAAATGAGATTAATACCATTATTCAAGATTTACATGTAAAAAACTACACAGGAACCTATTATCTTCAAAATTATTTACATGTAAATGAAACCCTGGGCGTTACAAAAGAGCAACAAAATAAGTTTAAAATGAGTGAATTACTGCCATTAATCCCCATAGAATTAAGAAATTTTTGATACAATAATTCCTTACACATCAAACCAGCAAAGCTATTTTGACTACGCTAGCCGCTATGGCACTCAAGCTTGCCAACTCTGTTCGCAAAGTCAATTTTAAAACAAAAAAATGATACAAGGAATCGTAGTGGACCGCAAAAAAATCTATAACCCAAACTCTTATGAAAGTCTAAACGATCGCAAAGTTTTCGGTGGGAATCCCCATGGAATTCTTAATTTCACGAAAGCAAAATACACGTGGGCACTGAAACTTTGGGATATGATGGAAGGCAATACATGGTTTCCTAAAGAGGTTGACACAACCAAAGATGTTATCGATTACAACAAAAACTTAACCGATGCAGAGAAGCGTATGTATGACCTTGTATGGTCGCAACTCATTAGTATGGACAGCTTTCAAACCAATAACCTAGCAGACAATATTAACCCCTATATCACTGCACCTGAAATTAACGCATGCCTTTCACGTCAAGCCTACGAAGAGGCAAACCACTCCAAATCCTATGCCGTCATGGTTGAAGCTATATGTGATAATACCGATTTGATTTATGAGATGGAAAAACACGATGAGGTCTTGCGTCGTAAAAATGACTACATCTCCAGCGTCTATGAAGAACTTGCAGGGGACGTGACAGAAGAAAAACTGGTTTTAGCAATGTTTGCCAATCAAATCTTAGAGGGAATCTATTTTTACTCAGGATTTACCGCTATTTATGCCCTTGCACGCACAGGTAGAATGCTAGGAAGTGCTCAAATGATTCGTTTTATTCAAAGAGATGAGATTACCCATTTGCTCCTCTTCCAAAACATGATTAATACCACCAAAAAAGAGCGCCCAGACCTCTTTACCGACGCACTAAAAACCAAAGTGTATGAGATGTTTCAAAGAGCGGGTGATTTGGAGATTGAGTGGGGAAAATACATCACACAAAATCAAATTATGGGCTTTACCGATGATATTATAGAGACGTACATTCACTACCTCATTGATGACCGTTTAACCGCTGTGGGATTCGATAAACTCTACAATGTCTCACATCCGATTAAGTGGGTCGATGATTTTTCTAAATTCAATGACCAAAAAACAAACTTTTTTGAAGGCAATGTTTCCAATTACAGCAAAGGAAGTCTCTCATTCGATGACTTCTAATCCCATGCTCTGTGCCCTTCAATTTGCGTACGAAGCGCGCTCTTACGAAGAGAACTTTGCTACTTTGCAATACCTTGTGGCCAAAACCCCCAAAGAGAGCATTGTGCTAGCACCAGAGCTTTGTTTAAGTGGTTATGCTTATGATGACATGGAAAAAGCAGCCACTTTTTCAGCACATATTCTAAAAGAGCTTGCCAAACTTTCTACATGTAAAACCCTAGCACTCACTTTAATTGAGAAAACAGAGCAAGGCTATGCTAATCATTTTAAATTGTTTCACGATGGAAGATTACTTTACACTCAAAGTAAAGCAAAACTTTTTTCTTTAGGCAAAGAAGAGCGCTATTTTATAGAAGGTTCTAGCGAAGCCATTCGTATTTACGAACTAAATGGAATAAAAATTGCTGTACTTATTTGCTTTGAGCTTCGTTTTCCCATTCTGTGGGAGCAAATCAAAGGAGCAGATCTTATTCTCATTCCTGCATATTGGGGAATAGAGCGTAAAATGCATTTTGAAGTGCTGAGTAAAGCACTGGCTATTGCTAATCAAGCCTATGTTTTATGTGCCAATGGAGCTGATGAAACAACGGCAAAGGGCAGTGGCATTATCTCTCCTTTTGGGGATGTCATAAGCGATGATTCAAAAAATCTTATCATGCACCCTTTTGATTTTTTAGAAATCAAAAAAATGCGACGATACATTGATGTAGGAATAAACCATAATGTCTCAATCAACCCACTTTCGGGAAAAGATTAATTTTCAAAAACATAAAAGAATGGCAGATGAAATTGCCAAAGTCTTTCCACTCTCCCAAAATGTCTATGACGCATTTTGTCAAAGCGAACGTGAGCTTTTTGTTCCACAAGGTATGGGCTTGCATGCCTATAAACTCGATGCACTACCACTAGTGGCTAATCAATGGATTAGCTCACCCCTCACCGTTGCTAAGATGACTGAAGCACTTACATGTAAAGGGGCCGATAGTGTTTTAGAAATTGGCTGTGGCAGTGGGTATCAAGCGCTTATTTTAAGCAAACTTATTCGCCGTGTGTTTACCATTGAGCGTATTGATAGACTCTTGCAAGAAGCAAAAGAGCGTTTTAAAGCATTAGGAATCACCAACATTCATACCCGTTTTGATGATGGTCAAAATGGCTGGAGAGAGTTTGCTCCCTATGATCGTATTTTATTTTCAGCCTCAACTCCTAAAGTGCCCCAAAAACTCTTTGAACAGTTAAAAATAGGTGGGATTTTAGTGGCTCCCATTGAAAAAGGGGAACAACAAATTATTACACGATTTATTAAAACAGAAGAAGGAATCAAAGAAGAAGCCCTTCAAGAGTGTCTTTTTGTTCCTGTTATAGATGGAAGAGCGTTTTAAGAAGCACTTATGGCTTCTTAATAATTTGTTTAATCATCAACTGAGGGGTCACTAACCCTCGATAATCATTACGTGAGAGTGTAAATAAAACATCAATTCGATCACCTTGCCTGACTTTAACATCGTAATTAAAAAAGAGCGCTTCAAGGGCATTGGTTCCGTCTTGTAAAATTAATTTCAAATGCTGTCCCTCTTTTCCGATGAGACGATCTACTTTAACCACAATATCCCGCAATAAAAAGCTTGGCTTTGGATTTTTTTTGCCCATAAGGTTCTTGATTTTCTAAAATTTCCAAAAGTTCAAAATCAATCTGATCTGCACTAATTTCACCCAAAAGATCATCGTCTACTTCAAGTTCTTCTTTGCTTAAAAGACTTGATGCTTCAACCAATTTCTCTTTAAAATATTGCAAATGTTGTACTTCAATAGAAACACCTGCAGCACCCTTATGCCCACCATAACCAAGCAAAACTTTCTCTTGTGCCCGAATCAGTTCCAAGATATTCACACCCCCAACGCCTCTAGCACTTCCTTTGGCTTTGTCATCTCGAATCGAAAAAACAATTGCAGGTTTTTTTAAAGCGTTTTGAGAGCCTTGAAGCCACTATTCCAACAATTCCCTCATGCCACTCTTCGCCCCACACCACAATGATATTTTCATCTTCTCTCACATGAGGGAGTGTAGATTCAAACAAAAGGCGTTCTTCATCTTTGCGTGCTTCATTCAATGAAACAATATAATCCAAACGTTTTAAAGCATCATCAACGCTTTTGGATTTAATAAATTCATAGGAGAACATAGCATCTTCCATACGTCCAGAACTGTTAATCAAAGGGGCTATTAAAAAAGAGATGTCATCACTTTCAAAGACATTTTTTCCATAATATTGCTTAATCGCTTCAAATGCAGGACGTTTTGAACGATTGAGTTCAACAATGCCTTTTTTAACCATCACACGGTTCATTCCCACAAGCTCCATCATATCCGCCATAATGGCAATGCAAAGCAAGTCTAAAAATGAGGAGAGGTCATACTCAATCCCCAACTCTTCTTTCAAAGCCGCAACCAAATACCATGCTACTTGCGCGCCACAAATTTCACAATGAGGAAAACAACAATCCTCCTGCTTAGGATTAACAATCGCATACGCTTCGGGTAAAACTTCTGGAACATTGTGATGATCCGTAATAATCAGATCAATCCCTTGTTCTTTACAGATTTGTGCTGCTTCAAGCGCTGAAATACCGTTATCCACGGTGATAATCACTTGAGCATCTAATTTGGCAACAATCTCAGGATTGAGACCGTATCCATCCGTAAAACGATTGGGAATCACTAACGAATAATTTACATGTAAATCATCAAAAAACTGGCTTAAAATGACTGAAGAGATGACACCATCAACATCATAATCCCCAACAATCGCAATGCGCTCACCCTTTTGCATGGCATACACAATGCGCTTAGAAGCTTTGGCAATATCTTTTAAAGAAGAGGGCTTTGGAATCTCATTTAAACGTGTGCAATCATCATTTTCAAATCGACTTTGTAAAATCCGCCTAATCTCTTCTTTGCTCAGCAACCTAGCCATTTTGACGTTGAATCAACGCCGCTTTAGCAAACGCTAAAATGGTCTTGTTTGGATTTGTAAGACGTGAGGTAAATTCAGGGTGAAACTGAACCCCTAAAAACCATGGATGCCCTTTAAGCTCGACCGCTTCAATCAATCCATCACTCTCTCCACTCACGATCAAGCCCTCTTTTTCAAATGCTTCACGGTAAGCAGGATTGGCTTCATAACGGTGACGATGACGCTCACGGATTGTCTTTTCACCCGCATAAACATCTCGAAGCAAAGAACCCTCTTTCGTTTCACACGCATAGCCACCCAAACGCATCGTTCCTCCAAGTGGACTTTGGAACGTTCGAAGTTGCTTTTGACCACTCGCATCCATAAATGAGTCAATCAAATAGATGATAGGATTTTTACATGTAGGATTAAATTCAGCCGAATTAGCATCTTCAATGTGCAAGACATTACGTGCAAATTCAATCATCGCAAGTTGCATTCCAAGGCAGATTCCAAGGTATGGGATTTTGTGCTCTCTCGCATAACGAATGGCTTGCATTTTACCCACGACTCCACGCTCGCCAAAGCCACCTGCAACCAAAATACCATCCACTTCAGAGAGAATATCCTCACATCCTTTATCTTCAATGACCTCAGAATCTACCCAGCGAATTTTCACTTTCGCATTAAGGTGTGCACCTGCGTGAATCAAAGACTCAGTTAATGATTTATAAGACTCTTTTAAATCAATGTATTTACCCACAAAGGCGATTAAAAGCTCATCACGAGGCGCAATCACACGCTTCACCAACACATCCCAATCATCCATATGTGGGGTTAAAACACCCAAATCTAGTGCCTCTGAAATCGGGGTTAAAATATTTTCTTTTAAGAAGTTAAGTGGCACTTGATAGATGGTGGTCGCATCCAAACATTCAATAACAGAGTTTCGCTCAACACCGCATGAAAAAGCAAGTTTATTGCGTAACTCTTTAGGAAGCGGGTATTCCGAGCGACAAATGAGCATATCAGGCGTAATACCAATACGGCGAAGCTCTTGAACAGAGTGTTGCGTCGGTTTGGTTTTAAGCTCACCTGCTGCTTTGATAAAAGGCACTAAAGTAAGGTGAATATTCATCGCTCTTCGCTTACCTACTTCGCTTTTTAAAGAGCGAATCGCCTCTAAAAAAGGAAGTCCTTCGATGTCACCTACGGTTCCACCAATTTCCACGATTAAAATATCTTGACCTTTGCCTGCCTCTTTAATACGGTTAGCAATCTCATCAACGATATGTGGAATCACCTGAATGGTTTTACCCAAATAGTCCCCACGTCGCTCTTTTTCAATAACAGCAGAGTAAACACGTCCTGTGGTAAAGTTATTGGCTTGTGTTAAATTTTCATCTAAGAAACGCTCATAATGCCCCAAATCAAGGTCGGTTTCTGCGCCATCGTCCGTGACAAAAACCTCACCATGCTCCAAAGGACTCATGGTTCCAGGGTCGACGTTAATGTAAGGATCAGCTTTGAGGATGCTGACTTTAAAGCCAACATTTTTTAAGAGAGTAGAGATGCTAGCCGCTGCGATACCCTTGCCAAGGGAGCTTAAAACACCACCTGTAACAAATATATATTTCGTTTCCTGATTGGACATAATCTTTCCGCCTGTCTATTATTTTTTTGGAAAGATTATATCTCAACTAAGATAATAAAGGGTTTATCTGCTTAGTTTGCTTTGTTGTAAAAGTAGTTCGTCGCTTCCACAAATCCCTCAATAGAACCACAGTCAAAGCGTCTTCCATTGAATTTATAAGCAATCACTTTGCCTTGTCGAGCGAGTTCTAAAAGGGCATCGGTAATTTGAATTTCTCCGCCTTTGCCTGGCTTTGTATTTTCAATGACTTCAAAAATATCAGGTGTTAAAATATAGCGTCCAATAATCGCTAGATTCGTTGGGGCATCTTTAGGATCTGGTTTTTCAACCATGTTAGAAACACGCAAAACCGACTCATTCCCATCGACAATTTTGCCATCAATCACACCATATTTATTCGTCTCTTCTTTAGGCACTTCTTCAATGGCAACCACACAACAACGGTATTTTTCATACACTTCAACCATCTGTTTTAACACAGGATCTTCATCTTGATTGTCACAGAGGTCATCCGCTAAAATAACGGCAAATGGCTCATCACCAATCAATGTCTTACCCGTCAAAATCGCATGCCCCAAACCTTTCATTTCGACCTGTCTGGTGTAACTAAACGTACAATTATCAATTAAGTTGCGAATTTCAGTCAGGTAACTCTCTTTTGAGGTTCCTTTAATCTGATGTTCAAGCTCATAGCTTACGTCAAAATGGTCCTCAATTGCTCTTTTACCACGACCTGTGACAATCGCCATGGTATCAATACCCGCACTTACAGCCTCTTCAACACCATACTGAATGAGCGGTTTGGTTAAAACAGGCAACATCTCTTTGGGCATTGCTTTAGTTGCAGGAAGAAAGCGTGTTCCATAGCCTGCTGCTGGGAAAAGACATTTTTTCACGGATTTTAAATTGTTGATTTTACTGTATTTCGAGATACTTGACACCGTATCACTCCTAAAAATTAAATATGCGATTTTATCGTAATTTTGCTCTTGAAGAGCTTATTCTTTCTGTTCCATCATTTCACGCATCTTTCGCTCCATGCGTTTTTCAAATGCTTCATTTGAAGGGCTTTCTTCTGAAGCAAACTTGACTTTTCCATAAAGAACACACCCTTTGTGTCCAGGATCGCACTCTTTTTTGATGATATCACAAACTCCCTCAACGTCGTGAGGACACGTCCAGCCTCCCTGATTCATCTGCTTTCCTTTTACATGTAATGTTTGACCAAGACACTCACGCCACCCACAATAAATTGAACCGCGATAGCGCCCACAATAAGCCCCATCAAACGGCTCACAATTTTTTGCCCCGTAATACCAAGGTATTTGCGAATATAAATACTGTTTTTAAATGCCAAATAAACACTCAGCGCTACAATGAAAAACGCTAACACTAGCGCACTTAAAGAGACGACTTCTAAATACTCCCCACGCAAAATGATAATGGTCGCAAACACACCAGGCCCAAAGGTAATTGGAATACCCAAAGGAATCACCGAAAATTCATCATTTTTAATCGCTTCTTCACGCTCTTCTTCTGTCTGGTTTTTCGACTCCATGGAACCTTGAACCATTTTAATTGCCGTTAACAATAAAATAATTCCACCCATCACCTTGAGAGAATCAATCTCAATACTAAAGAGATTCAGTAAAAAAATTACTCGTTAATAAAACGACAAAAAAAAGCCACGATAATGGTCATCGTTGCTTTCCACGCAATCTGATTGATGTGCTCTTTGGTGGTGCTTTGAGGCAAGAGTGAGAGCATAATGGCACTCACTCCTAAAGGATCAACAATGGCAATCAGCGTAATGGTATACTGTAATAACAGATTGAAAAATTCTGCCATTAATCCTCTTCAGTTTTCAAAATTGCACCGTTGCTCGCATTGGTCACCAATTGACGGTACTGTTTTAACCAACTGCCTTCAATCTTTTTCACATGAGGTTTAAACGCTGCTCTTCGTTTGGCTAACTCATCCTCATCAATAAGCGCTTCAATCGTATAGGCATCCACATCAATTTGAATGGTATCGCCATCGTGTAGCAATCCAATTAAACCGCCCTCAGCCGCCTCTGGGCTTACATGCCCAATGCTCAAACCTCTAGTTGCCCCTGAAAAACGCCCATCGGTAATTAATGCGACATCCGCTCCTAAACCCATACCCATAATAAGACTCGTAGGAGATAGCATCTCTTGCATACCAGGACCTCCACGAGGACCTTCATAGCGGATCACTACCACATCGCCTTTTTTGACTTTTCCACCAATAATACCCGCAAGGGATTCTTGTTGTGAATTAAAACAGACCGCTTTACCCACAAATTGACGTGCCCCTGTAATACCCGCTGTTTTAATCACACATCCCTCTAACGCTAAATTACCAAATAAAACGGCAAGTCCACCCACTTTTGAGTACGGGTTTTCTAAGGTGTGAATAATGGTCTCATCTTTAATTTCGGCATGGGCAATGCGTTCCCCCATACTCTCACCCGTTACGGTTAAATTGTCTAAAAATAAAATGCCATTATCCCTACGACTCACCTCTTTCATAACCGCACTCACACCACCCGCACGGTTGATGTCTTCCATATGCACGGTTGAAAGTGAAGGAGAAATTTTGGCAATGTGAGAGATATTTTTACTAATTTCATTAATATCTTTAATGTTAAAATTCACCCCTGCCTCTTTGGCAATGGCCAACATGTGCAAAACGGTGTTAGAACTTCCACCCATTGCCATATCGATTGCGAAGGCATTACGTACGGCTTTTTCATTTAAAATGTTACGAATTTTAAATCGCTCATCAAGGGCAATTTCACACACACGCTTCGCCGCTGCACGAATGAGTACCTCTCGTTCAGGCGTTAACGCAGGAATCGTACCATTGCCTGGAAGCGCTATACCCATCGCTTCCATAAGTGTATTCATACTATTGGCCGTAAACATACCTGAACATGAACCCCCACTTGGACAAGCATTACACTCAATATCAGTCAACTCCGCCTCACTCATTTCACCCGTTTCAAATTTACCAACTGCTTCAAACGCTGTGGCTAAGTCAATAGGATTTCCCTCTTTGGTGTAACCCTTTTTCATAGGACCACCGCTCACAAATACGGTTGGAACATTGACACGTAGCGCTCCCATAATCATACCTGGGACAATTTTGTCGCAATTAGGAATACAAATCATCGCATCCAGTTTATGCGCATTCATTACCGTTTCAATCGAATTGGCAATCAACTCTCGACTTGGCAAAGAATAAAGCATACCATCATGCCCCATCGCAATACCATCATCCACGCCAATAGTATTAAACTCAAAGGGCACACAGCCGTTTTTATGAATCTCATCTTTTATAATAACGCCATACTCATGTAAAAAGAAATGACCAGGAATAATATCGATATACGAATTTGCCACACCAATAAATGGCTTACTAAAATCCTCATCCTTCAACCCCGTTGCTCGAAACAAACTTCGATGAGGCGCTCTGTTGTACCCTTTTTTTACCTGATCACTACGCATCATTTTATCCTTAAAAATTTTTCAAATTATAGCAAAACGACTCTAAAAAACATTACATGTAAAAGAATTTCTCAAAATAGCTTTACATTTTAAAAAAAAATTGATATACTCTCATCTCTTTTTTAAGATGCGGGAATAGCTCAGTTGGTAGAGCACGACCTTGCCAAGGTCGGGGTCGCGAGTTCGAACCTCGTTTCCCGCTCCATACGTTATAAAAAAAGAAAAGCGTCGCCCGGATGGCGAAATTGGTAGACGCAAGGGACTTAAAATCCCTCGGGAGTTTTTCCTGTGCCGGTTCAAATCCGGCTCCGGGCACCACCACTTTATATGGATTCGGCGGCGATATAGCCAAGCGGTAAGGCATGGGCCTGCAAAGCCTTGATCCCCGGTTCAAATCCGGGTGTCGCCTCCACCTTAATAATGAATCAATACTTTATATCTGTCGGGAGATGGCAGAGCGGCTTAATGCGGCGGTCTTGAAAACCGTTGAGGGTAATACCTCCGGGGGTTCAAATCCCTCTCTCCCGGCCACTTAACTTCCTATTTTAGCCACTTCCAAAGACTTTAAAATCCTCAGTGACACTATGGTGACTTAACCAATTCCATAAATATCTACTGATTTATCAAACGGTTTTCTCTCTGCTGATATATTTCTCGTATAGCGTTGAAATAACATCTGAGGTGTCGTATGACCTAAAACAGATGCAATTTCATTGACACTGTATCTTCCACTCATTAAAAGATTGGTTGCACACGCATGACGCATTTCGTACATTCTGCGGTGTTCAATTCCACACTCTTTGAGTAAAACATTCCAATGATGCCTACCAATATTTTTATAATCATAAAAACTCTTACCGTACTGATTGACAAAGACATACTCTTTATCACCTGTAAGCTTTTTTTTGACTCTCAATAAAAGGTACCAACGTATCAACAATAGGAATATAACGAACGCTACTCTCTGTTTTTGTAGCACCTTAAATTCCTTTAGCTTTTGAGGCACACACATAGATTTCTCTATGCTCTAAATTTACATTTTTCCATTTTAAAGCTACAATCTCACCAACTCGCATACCTGTCATAAATCCAAGGGCAAGATAGTTTTTAAACCATCCTTGCGCTGTCTCTAAAATGAGTTTGACCTCATGGGGTAACAATGGTGTCACTTTTGGCTTTTTCACTTTTAAAGAGTCTAACGCATCAAAGGGATTTTTATTCACTTCTTCATCTTGAAGTGCCTTTTGAAAAATACCTCTAAAAACAATCTGATACTCTTTAACCGTTTTGGCTGTAAATCGTGTTAAAAGCTCATTTTGTCAAGCGAAGCGCAGAAGTCGTCAGTTTATAATGTAAGAAAGTTGCGAATTGAAACTTAAACCACCTCTGAATTCTGACTGCTTTGGTTTGAAGATTTAGCTTCAAACTTATAAATTTCTGAGTGTAAAACTCCTATTTGTTTTTTTTCTTTTAATCGGTAACTGTCTCCTTGAATATTGATGATATGCGAGTGATGCAATA
>JAJOKG010000113.1 GCA_021206415.1 Sulfurospirillum sp.
TTTGCCCATTGATTTAATTAAATTTGACATTGAATTTACCAAAAAAAATTGAAGATG
Source organism: Sulfurospirillum sp. (assembly GCA_021206415.1). Classification (GTDB taxonomy): domain Bacteria; phylum Campylobacterota; class Campylobacteria; order Campylobacterales; family Sulfurospirillaceae; genus Sulfurospirillum. The sequence goes on from JAJOKG010000113.1 coordinate 58, forward strand.
TGAAGTACCAAAAACTCTTAAACTCTTATATTGACCTTGCTAAAAGTCTTCAGGTGCAAACTATGGTAAAATTCGTGGATAAAGAGAGTACATTGAAGCTGATTAAAGCCTGTGAGCCTGATTTTATTCAAGGTTTTTGTATCTCTAAACCCAAAAGTATAAAGGAATTTAACGATGAAGTATGGTGAAAAAATTATTACAGAATTTGATGTGGAAAAAGATTTGGAAATTTGGCCCAATCAGCACAAAAAAAACTATGTGATTAAACTCACATTGCCTGAGTTTTGTTGTTTGTGCCCACGTAGTGGCTATCCTGATTTTGCGACAATTTATATTGACTATATTCCTAATGAACTTGTTGTGGAGCTTAAAGCAATTAAACTCTACATCAACAGCTTTATGAACCGCAACATCAGCCATGAAAACTCTACCAATGAAATTTATGACCTTTTAGATAGAAAACTCAAACCAAAATGGCTCAAAGTGGTGGCGGATTTTAATCCACGTGGAAACGTGCACACAGTGATTGAAATTGATTCAAAATTGGTTCGAAACGAAACGTCATGTTAAATCCCAAACTCATCGAGCAGTTCTTTGGAGCTGCTTCCATTCAGCGTTGGAATGATTATCCACGCATGGTGGAGTTGGTGGAGCTTGATAAACAAGCGCATAAGTTTATCATTGCCTATTTTATTGCTAAGATGGAGCCTGAGGGCAGTGTGAATATGCGCTCTTTGATTGAAGCGGGTATTTTTGAGTTTTTGCGCCGTGTAGTGGTGACGGATATTCGCCCAGACGTGTTTCGTAAAGCGATTCAAAAAAAAGAAAAAGAGATCAATTCGTGGGTACTTTCACAGCTCTATGATTCATTGAACGAAATTGAAGGTGGGGCGTTTTATCAGCGTTTTGAAACGTATATTAATGATAATTCTATGTATAAAAAAGAGCGATTTATTCTCAAAGCAGCTTCGTATATGGCGACGCGTTGGGAGTTTTCCATCGTCTATCAGACCAGTCAATTTTTAAGCACTATTGATCGTGTGAAAGAGGCGGTGGAAGAAGAGATTGAGGATTATTATGAACTGATTAGTGTACGCAAAATGGCAATGAATAAAAAAATCTCTAAAATTATTGACCTCAGTGGCAGGCTTCGTTTTCAAAAGCGTTGGGCACAAACGCCTCGTATTCCTGAAACTTCGGTGTTAGGGCATATGCTCATTGTCGCAATTTTAGGTTATTTTTACTCACTCTCTATCAAAGCGTGCGACCAAAGATTGGTGAATAACTTCTTTTGTGCTCTCTTTCATGATTTTCCTGAAGCACTAACCCGTGACATTATCTCTCCTGTCAAATATTCGGTGAGCGGTTTGGATGATATTATCAGTGAATTTGAAATAAAGATGATTGAAGAAGAGATATTGCCTTACTTGCCAGAGTCTCTTTTAAAAGAGTTTAAATACTTGCTTGGACTTTACGGGGATAATCAAAAAAATGAGTTTTTAAACCGCATTTATGAGCAAGAAATCGAAGCGGTGGAAGATGTTTCTTTGTACAATGAAGATAAATTTAATGCCATTGATGGAAAAGCGCTTAAAAACTGCGATAATTTAGCAGCGTTTATTGAAGCAACCCTTTCCATTTCGCATGGAGTCAAGTCTAAAGAGTTGATTCAAGGCAAAGAGCACATTTTAAAGAAGCTCAAAGAAAAAGGGAAAATTGGAAAGGCTGATTTTTATGGATTGGCTGTGGAGTTAGAAGAGTATTTTGGGGTATAGAGTAAGTTCTGCCTCGTATGAGGCTAGCTTTAGTGCCTAGTGCAACGTAGCTTTTTTGGCTTTACCAAAGAAGCGTGTAAAAATAGTTTTTGTAAAAACCCTCTTCCAGATGACTGCGGCACACACCTAATAAAAGTGCTCTGCTGTGTTCCCACCCTGAAGCGATGCTCTTAAAAGACATTGCACAGGTCTAGAAGAAGGCGAAGCGTATTTTACCCAAAAATGCTTAAAGAAAATAGAGGATATTGATGATAGAGCCAAAAATTGAAGAGAGTTGGAAAAAAATACTGTTTGATGAGTTTCAAAAGCCCTATTTTGAAGCACTTAAAACCTTTTTGGTAGAAGAAAAAAAGCATTATACGATATATCCTAGTGGAGCCAATATCTTTGCGGCGTTTAATCATACGTCGTTCGAGCGTGTCAAAGTGGTCATTTTAGGGCAAGATCCTTATCATGGAGCAGGACAAGCACACGGGCTCTCCTTTTCAGTGCAAGAGGGTGTGCCTCATCCGCCCTCTTTGCAAAATATTTTTAAAGAATTAAGGGATGATATAGGGTGCGACATTCCTAAAAATGGGACATTAACTTCATGGGCAGACCAAGGTGTTTTTTTAATTAACGCCGTTTTAACAGTACGCTCAAGTGAAGCCAATTCGCACAAAGGACGTGGATGGGAGACATTTACCGATACGGTGATTAGGACTTTGAGCGATGAAAAAGAGCATCTGGTTTTTATCTTATGGGGTGCACCTGCTGGAGCGAAAGCTTCGCTCATTGATAGCAAAAAACATCTCATTTTAAAAGCACCTCACCCTTCACCGCTTTCAAGTTATCGTGGTTTTTTTGGCTCAAAGCCCTTTTCAAAAAGCAACGCTTATCTGATTGAACATGGAAAAACACCGATAAAATGGGCATTGACATCCGTGTAAAAGATGCCATTTATGCATGGTATCAAGAAAATGGTCGTCATGATTTACCGTGGAGGCAAACACAAGACGCTTACAAAATTTACCTCAGTGAAATTATGCTTCAACAAACGCAGGTGAAAACCGTGTTGGAGCGCTTTTATTTTCCTTTCTTAGAACGCTTCCCCACCCTGCAAAGTGTAGCAGAAGCTCCACTGGATGATGTGCTGAAGATGTGGGAGGGTTTGGGGTATTACACAAGGGCTAAAAATTTGCATCATACCGCTTTTACATGTAAAGGTATTTTGCCTCGTAGTCCTGAAGAGTTGGGTGGACTTAAGGGTATTGGGAAAAGTACAGCACATGCCATTTGTGCCTTTGCGTATCATGAGCCACTTCCCATTTTAGATGCCAATGTGAAGCGGGTTTTGTGTCGTTATTTTGCGATAAGCGTAAAAGATGAAAAAGTACTTTGGGAGAGGGCATGGAAACTGTTACATGTAAAACATCCCTATGAGCACAATCAAGCGATGATGGACATCGGTGCGACTATCTGTACACCCAAAAATCCACAGTGCGATGTATGCCCTTTGGCTTTTACATGTAAAGGTAAAAGTGCACCTCAAAACTACCCACAACCCCTTAAAAAAGCCAAAGTGCCTACTAAAAAACGCTTTGCTTTGGTGTGTGAGCGTGAGGGAAAATTAGGACTGATTCAGCGTCAAGAAAAACTACTTCATGGACTTTGGGGATTTATGCAAGTGGGTGAAAAACCAGAGGGCATTTTTCTAGGAAAGGTGACGCACACGTATAGTCATTTTAAATTGGAATTGGATGTTTTTAAAGCCTCTTTACATGTAATGCTACAAAACTATTTTACATGTAAAGAGATAGAACATTTAGCGCTTTCTACGGTGGATAAAAAAAATTCTCAAACTCTTAAATTCAAAAAAATAGCCCTTTTTATGTTACTTTTTTACTCAAAAAAATGATTTTTTACCTCGAACGCTTAAAACTTTCTAAAGCACTACCCTGTGGTGGCTCCTAAGCCTTTTAAGCTCTTCTAAACTTAAGACAATTTTAAGAATATCTAAAAATTTAAGTTTCATATAAGTCTTTTTTGTTAAGGTGAAAAAGAGAGAAAAATCTCTCTTAACTTAATTTTACCTTAGGAGTAACAATGAAAGAGGTCAAGATTGAGCTAAAAAATGTGTATAAAATTTTTGGAAATTCACCTAAAAAAGCACTCTCACTTTTAAAAAAGGGGATGAATAAAGAGGAGATTTTTAGGCATACAGCTCAAAGTGTAGGCGTTTGTGACGCTACATTTCAAATCTACAAAGGCGAAATTTTCGTCATTATGGGGCTTTCTGGCTCTGGAAAGTCTACGTTAGTAAGACTGATTAATCGTTTGATTGAACCCTCCAGCGGTGCCATCTTAATTGATGGTGAAGATATAACGACAATGAAGTCATCTTTGTTGCGTGAAGTGAGGCGCAAAAAGATGAGTATGGTGTTTCAATCTTTTGCTCTGCTTCCACATTTATCTGTGCTTGAAAATGTCGCTTTTGGTTTGGAACTTGGCGGCATGAAAAAAGAAGAACGCCATGAAAAAGCCAAAGAAGCACTGTTACAAGTGGGGCTTTTGGAATATGCCAATGTCTATCCTGAAGCACTCAGTGGCGGTATGCAACAGCGTGTGGGATTGGCGAGGGCTCTTGCTAATAACCCCGATATTTTGTTGATGGATGAAGCTTTTTCAGCCTTAGACCCCTTGATTCGCTCCGAAATGCAAGATGAGCTTTTAAAACTTCAAAGTGAGCAAGAACGCACCATTGTTTTTATTTCGCATGATTTGGATGAGGCGATGAAATTAGGTGATCGCATTGCCATTATGCAAGGCGGTGATGTGGTGCAGATAGGAACACCCGATGAAATTTTGAAAAATCCAGCCAATGAGTATGTACGCTCTTTCTTTAAAGGCGTGAATGTGGGTGGAATTATGAGTGCGAAAGATATTGCGAGTAATCAGCAAGTGACCATCATTCAAAAAGATGGGCAAGGAACTCTTATGGCACTGCAAATTTTACGAGAGCATGACCGAAATTTTGGCTATATCGTGGATAGAAAAAACGTTTTTTAGGGGTTGTTTCAGTCGATAGCCTCAGAGAAAAACCCAAACGTGAACGCATTGATGTGGCATTTTTAAAAGAGAGTCCCATTATAGAAGCGGGTGCATGTCTGAATGATATTGTGAGTATTGTGGCAAATACACCCTACTCTGTTCCTGTGGTCGATGAAAATCAAAAATATTTAGGGGCTATTTCTAAAGCAACGCTTTTAAAGGCACTCGATTATCAATGGGAGGATGAACATGAATAATGCATCAAATCCATGGGGAAATAGTGAAACAGCACCACAAGCACAGAGTTGGATAGATGAATCGGTGGCGGTGTTGGAAGAGAAAAATTTTGATTGGCTCCATCCTTTTGAAGAGACAATGATTCCACTGGATCGTTATGTTGAATCAGGTGTGGCTTTTATCGTAGAGCATTTTCGTGGATTCTTTCAGATGATTCGTGTGCCTATTGATAGCGTTCTTAGTGGCATTGAACACTTTTTTCAAAGTGTGCCAGCTTCCATTTTTATCATTCTTTTTACACTTTTGGCATGGCAATTAGCGGGAAGAAAAATTGCCATAGGAAGTTTTATCTCATTGTTCATCATTGGGTTAATTGGCGCATGGAGCGAGACAATGGTGACACTATCATTAGTCTTTACTTCGCTCTTTTTTTTGTTTAGTGATAGGTATTCCCTTAGGCATTTGGATGTCACGTAATGAGCGTGTTGCTTTAGTGATGCGCCCTATGTTAGATGCTATGCAAACCACGCCAGCGTTTGTTTATTTGGTGCCTGTGGTAATGCTTTTTGGAATTGGCAATGTTCCTGGTGTTGTTGTGACGATTATTTTTGCTCTGCCTCCTTTGATTCGTTTAACCAATCTTGGCATTAGACAAGTACCTAAAGATTTAATTGAAGTCTCTCAAAGCTTTGGCGCAACCCCTTGGCAAATGTTGTTTAAAGTTCAGCTTCCTGTGGCAATGCCTACGATTATGGCAGGTATCAATCAAGCGTTAATGCTCTCCATCTCGATGGTGGTGGTGGCTTCCATGATTGCAGTGGGAGGTTTAGGTCAGATGGTACTTCGTGGCATTGGAAGGCTTGATATGGGCTTAGCGGCTGTGGGAGGTGTGGGCATTGTCCTTTTGGCGGTGGTATTGGATCGTCTCACACAAGCTTTGGGTGAAAAAAACAGACATACACACCTTCGCTGGTTTGAAAAAGGACCTATTGGTGTTATTTACACCATTTTAAATCAAAGGAGAAATCATGAAAAAAATGTTTAAAGAACTGCTTATAGGAGCTATATGTTCTATGCTACTTGGTGCAAATAGTTTTGCAGGGGAACTTCCAGGGAAAGGGGTTAAGGTGCATCCTATGCAAAGCTCTATTGCGGAGGAGCGTTTTCAAACGCTTATTGTTAATGAGGCTCTGAAAGCTTTGGGATACGAAGTAATGCCCATTGATGAAGTCTCCTATGCGGTTACGTATCAAACGATTGCTCAAAATAAGACCTCTAAAGATATCTATTTTACCGCTGTAAATTGGACACCTTTGCATGATACCATGTTTGAAAAAGTGGGTGGTGAAAAAATGATGTACCGCAAGGGTATCTTTGTAGATGGATGTGCACAGGGGTACTTGATTGATAAGAAAACAGCACAAAAATATAACATCAAATACATTAATGACTTAAAAGACCCAAAAATTGCAAAGCTTTTTGATAGTAATGGGGATGGTAAAGCGGATTTAGCAGGATGTAATCCAGGGTGGGGATGTGAAAAGGTAATTGAGCATCAGTTAGACGCATTTGGATTAAGAGAGCGTATTACCCATAATCAAGGAGAGTATTCTGCCATCATTGCAGAGACGATTGCTCGTTACAAACAAGGTAACCCCATTTTATACTATACATGGACACCGTATTGGGTAAGTGGCGTTTTAGTGCCTAGTAAAGATACCGTGTGGTTGCAAGTGAAACACTCCGCACATCCTATTACGAAAGATACCGCATTGCCTAATGGGCAAAATTATGGGTTTAATATCAATGCTATTAAGATTGTTGCGAATGGCGACATTGTAAAGCATCATCCAGCAGCAGCCAAACTTTTTGAAATGATGAAGCTGGATATCAATGATATTAGTGCACAAAATATGCTTATTAGTAAAGGTGAAAAAAGCGAAGAGGCAATAGAAGCGCATGCAAAAGCGTGGATAAAAGCCCACAAAAAAACATTTGATGGGTGGATTGAAGTGGCTAAAAAAGCAGCACACTAAATGAGAGGTAGCGTAAAGTTTACGCTGCCCTTCCATGATGGGGAATATAGCCTCTGCTTCCTATCATTAATAGAAAAACACCACATAAACTAACCACCATCATTACGCCTGTGATAGGAAAGAGTGTGCCATCGTGAAAGCTACTAGCAATAAAGCCCATGAGTGCACCCACACTGTATTGTAAAACACCAATGATGGCGTTGGCTGAAGCGCTAATGGTGGGAAAAAATTCCAAAGTTAAAGCAATGGAATTGGAAAAAATAAGGCCTAAAATGCCAATATAAAGTCCAATAAGAGGTGCTACAACATAAATGGAAGCATTTTGGGCACTAAAGAGCAAAATGCCTAAAAGTGCTTGCATAATTGTACCCATACGCAGTAAAACAAAAGGTTCCTTTGTTTTGACAATAGACGCATTAAGGCGTCCAAAAAACATCATCAGTGTGACATTAAGCGCAAAAATAAGCGCAAAAGGAGTGGCTCCAAGATGAAAATGTTCCATGTAAATAAATGAAGAAGAGGTAATAAAGGTGTACATTCCTGAACTACATAAAATTTGCGAAACAATGAAAACCATTGCTAGTTTATGACTTAAAACGGTTTTATAGTTTTGAATTGGGGTGATTTGGTACGTTCCTTTTTAATGGAAGGAAAGCGAAATAAATAAAACCCTAATGCAAAAAAGCGTGTAACATCCCATTCCAATAAAAATAGCTTCCCACTCAAAAAATTTCAAAATAAACGAGCCTAACGTAGGAGCAAGAAGAGGAGCTAGGAGCATAATCATTGCAATCATAGAAAAAATACGCGCACTCTCTTTGCCTTGAAAACGGTCACGAACAATGGCAGAAACATTGACTGTCGCAATGCCTCCACCAAAAGATTGAAGTGCACGTAAAATCCAAAACATTTCGATGCTATTGACGATAGAAAGCATAAAGCTACTGAGAGCAAAAACGCTTAACCCTATCAAAATCATGGGGCGTCTGCCATAAGCATCTGAAATAGGCCCTCCAAAAAGCTGTCCCATTGCCATACCAAAAAAGAAGAGGCTAAGGCTAATTTCTATTTGAGGAATAGCACTGTGAAGGTCAAGTGCAATGGCTGGAAATGCAGGAAGATACATATCAATCGCTAAAGGTGTAATAGCAGAAAGTGAAGCCAATGTTAAAACAATTTGGCGTTCTGTGAGTGTGTGGGACATTAATAACTCTTTAAAATAATATAGTGATATTATAGATTAAAAATTTAAATACCCTGTTAACCTGCAAGGTTACATGTAAAAGAAAAGATTTAATAAGGTATAATGAGTGATATTTTATCACATATTACGAAAAGGAGTTTCTATGACACAAAATGAAGCCTCTAATACAATGATTGAGATGGTTGGAAAGTTTGTTGATTTGGTCTCTAAACAGCTACCTGATGATGTCATGGCAAAACTTAAAGAGCTTCGAGCGGAAGAGACAACACCGCTAGCAAAAGCCATTTACGATGTCATGTTTGAAAATATGGAAAAAGCGCTCACACTCAATCGTCCTACCTGTCAAGATACTGGGGTGATTCAGTTTTTTGTGCGCTCAGGTGCGAAGTTTCCTCTTTTGGGGCAATTGCGTGCTATTTTAAGAGAAGCGACCATTGCGGCCACGAAAAGTGCTCCGCTTCGTTTAAATGCTGTGGAAGTGTTTGATGAAAAAAATACAGGAACAAACGTGGGAAGTCATGTTCCGTTTATTGAGTGGGAAATTGTTGATGATAGCGCTAACATTGAAATTGAGGTCTATCAAGCAGGTGGTGGCTGTTCTTTGCCTGGTCGAAGCATTGTTTTGCCACCCCTTGCAGGTTATGAGGGTGCGATGAAATTTGTCTTTGATACGATTGTGGATTGGGGAATTAATGCCTGTCCACCTTTGGTGGTGGGTGTGGGAATTGGTACGTGTTCAAATTCTGCTGCCCTACTCTCTAAAAAAGCGATGCTCCGCCCTGTTGGAACACATAATGCGCATCCAAAAGCGGCTGAAATGGAGAAAAAAATCGAAGAGGGACTCAATGCCATTGGGTTAGGACCTCAGGGAATTTCTGGTAAAAAAAGTGTTATGGCGGTTCATGTTGAGGGTATGGCACACCACCCTTCTGTTTTAGGTGTGGGTGTTACAGTTGGCTGTTGGGCAAATCGCCATGGTGTGATTCGTTTCGACGAAAATTTGAAGTATGAAATTATCTCTCACAAAGGAGCACGCTTATGAAAAAAGTATTAACAACCCCCATTTCTGATGAAGCGATAAAATCACTTAAGGTAGGAGATATTGTCTATCTGAGTGGTACTTTAGTGACGTGTCGAGATGAGGGACATCGCAGGGTGATTGTTGAGGGGATTATGCCAGAGCTTCCTTTGGAAAATATTGCTATTTTTCACGCAGGTCCCATTGTCAAAGATGTTGAAGGTGGTTGGGAGATGGTCTCCATAGGACCAACAACGAGCATGAGAATGGAGCGTTACGAGAAAGAGTTTTTAGCCAAAACGGGTGTAAAACTGGTGATTGGGAAAGGAGGAATGGGGGCTAAAACGGCAGAGGGTTGTAAGGAGAGTACGGCCATTCATGCCGTTTTTCCTGGAGGCTGTGGTGTGGTAGCTGCTGAGCAAGTCGAAAAAATAGAGGGCAAAGAGTGGCCAGAGTTTGGAATGCCAGAAGCCTTTTGGATTTTGAGGGTTAAGGAGTTTGGCCCTTTAATTATCTCTATCGATACGGAGGGAAATAACCTTTTTGAAGCCAATAAAGTGACATTCCATCAGCGTAAAGAAGATGCATTGAATAAGACGGCAAAAGAGATTGTTTCTATGATAGCAAAGAGTTGAAAAAGAGGTGATTTTCACCTCTTTTTACTAGTTTTTATAGTTTGCTAGTGTGCTGTTCATACTGTAAATAATGTGCTCTTGCATGGTTTTACACGCCGCTTCATACTCTTTTTTCTCCAATTGCTCCACAATGTTGGAATGATCGGCAAAAGAGATGGCGGCATACTCTTGTGCGGTTACCAAACGGTTCATGGAAAGACCATTCCATAAAAGAGAGAGAAAGTATTTGAGTTTTTCACTCTCAGCAGCTTCCCAAATAATCATATGAAAGGCTTGATTGGCGAGATTATACGCTTGAGTATCCCCATTTTCTTTGGCACGTCTTCCTTGTTCATTGACTTTTTTAATGGCTTTGAGTGTTTCATCGTTCATGCGCTCACACGCACGTCTAAGCGCTTCTGTTTCAAGTAAAATACGCATCTCATAATGGTCTTTAATGGCTTCAACCGATATACCTTTCACAATGGCACACCGATTTTGACGTAGCTCTAAAAGTCCCTCTGCCGCTAAAATTTGAAATGCCTCACGTACGGGAGTACGAGACATACCCACTTGCTCTCCAACACTATCAAGGGTAATAGATTGTCCTGGTGCAATGCCACCTGAGAGAATCGAAGAGCGCAACATAGAAGCGACTTGTTCACGGGCTGGTAACATTTGTACTTTTTGAAGATTTATCATACGATACTCTTTCTTTTAATGTTTTATCTAGTATAGCACGACAAAGCCTATCTTTTCAAGAAGAGCGCTTTAGTACTCTTTTACATGTAAAGATTTTATAGTCACTTGGGTGTATAATAAATTCAAAGGAGTGTTCAATGAAATATAGATACATTGGCATTTTAGTATTGGGAATTTTTTTAGGGTGTGAAAATCATACGCAACAAAAAGATGAAACGCTCTCTTCAAGCATTGAAGTGGTCTATAAAAATGCCATTAAAGAAGCGATTTTAAAAGGTAAACATCCCCCTAAATCGTATCAGGAAATTTCATGGCATAAGATGCAAAGTAGTGACTTAGTTTCTAAACGTATTGGTAAAAAAAATTCTTTTTTATTCGACATCGTTTTCAAGAGAAAAATAATTTCAAAGGTGCCATAGAGCGAGAATATATCTATTTTATTGGCGATACTAAGCCCTCTTTGATGATTGATTTTGATGTGAAAAAAGCATTTGAAGAGTTTGTTACCAATCAAAGTATTCAAGAGATATTTTCCTCATCCATTTGGAATCTTGAATCTTTACATGTAAACTATCAACAAAGCTATCAAGATACTGCCTCAAAGCAGATTGTAAAAGATTTTATCTATTCCATTAGGCGCTACACGAGGGAAGATCAATCCTATTTGGAAGAGGCAATTTCTAAAAGCCATACGCCTTTATCGATTGCCAATAATGTCGCTTTGTTTATGAGTATGCGTCTTTTTCCTGAACTTTTAGAAGAGTTGTTGTTTGATGAAGTGACTTACAATGGAACGTATAAATAAGGAGAAATCATGAAAAGATTATGTTATTTTATAAGTGTGTTCTTCTTGGGTACCTCTTTTGTGTACGCCAATGATTTAATGCAAGGACTTGGTGCATACGAGCGTCAAGATTTTGTAAAAGCGGCAGAATATTTTGAGGCTTCATGCGCCAATGGCAATGCTGAAGCGTGCTACAACCTTGCCAATATGTACGATGCAGGTGTGGGTGTTTATAAAAATGATACGAAGGCGGTTGAACTCTTCACTAAAGCGTGCGAAGGCGGTTTTAGCGATGCGTGTTACAACTTAGGAATGATGTACGATAGCGGTGAAGGTGTGCAAAAAGATGCTATTAAAGCCTTTACCCTGTTTTATAAAACGTGTGAAAGTGGGCATACTAGAGGGTGTTACAGCGTGGCCTTGATGTATTACAAAGGACAAGGTGTCCAAAAAAATTACGCTAAAGCCTTTGAGTTATTTGAAAAAACCTGCAACGAGGGGTATGAAAAAAGTTGCTACAACTTAGGCGTCATGTACCGCAACGGACAAGGGGTTCAAAAAGATTTAAACAAGGCACTCACGCTGTATCAAAAAGCATGTGAACAAGGACTTTCCATTGCGTGCGATAAATATGGAAAACTAAAGAGTGAGATGCAGTAAGAAAAATGTATGGCAGAGGAGTGTTAGAAATTCCGTGTCAATCATTATAGGGTGTTGCATCATCAATGGGTTTTGTACTATCAATCATTAAGTTACTCACAACTTTTTTATATTCACCGTATAAAAAAGCATTTTCAAATTCGGCAATCATCTTTTTAATGATTTCTTTTTCCAAACTTTCTATTGACAAGAGATAAAATGTATAATAAAATATACATTAAAATATTTAATGTTCATAATACTAAGCATTAAGGACCAATATGACAAAAGAACGAGTTTATTCAAATATGCTCAAGATGCTGCTTTTTTAATGGGACAGCAGATCAAACTTGCTAGAAAAAATCGAAAATGGTCGTCGGCAAATTTGGCAGAGCGTGCTGGAATTACAAGATTAACCCTTCAAAAAATTGAGGCAGGGGACATGAAAACGTCAATTGGTCTGGTATTTGAGGTTGCGTTATCGTTGGTGTGACACTATTTGATGAAGATAAACAACATGTGTCTACTAACATCGAATTAATTCAAAGTAAAATTCAACTTTTACCAAAACGAATTAGAAACCAAAATAAGGTTGTTGATGATGATTTCTAGTCAACAGAGTAAAGAAGCTTATGTATGGATTTGGCTTCCAGAGAAGACGGAACCTATTGTTGCAGGAAAGCTCGAAAATGATGGAAACTATATAACGTTTAATTACGGAAAGAGCTACCTTAAAAGACCTGATGCCATTGCGATTTATTTGCCTGAACTTCCATTACAATCAGGCATTTTGCCACTTCTTAATGGGTTAAATATGCCAAATGCTATTCGAGATTCTGCTCCTGATGCATGGGGAAGACGTGTTATTATAAATCGTAAAATGGGTTTTAGAGGAAATGATACCGATACGGCTATTTTAAATGAAATGACTTATTTGCTTGAATCTGGTTCAGATCGTATTGGTGCTCTGGATTTTCAGTCCTCGCCAACGGAGTATATTCCAAGATCAACTCAAAATGCAAAATTAGAAGAATTATTACAATCCGCTGAACGTGTACAAAATGGCATTCCTCTATCTCCTGACTTAGACCAAGCCTTATTTCATGGAAGTTCAATAGGAGGTGCTCGTCCAAAAGCATTACTTGAAGATGGTGACTCAAAATTTATTGCAAAATTTTCAGCGAGTAGTGACTCATACAGTGTTGTAAAAGCTGAATACATAGCGATGCGATTAGCTACACTTTGCGGATTAAACGTAGCACCAGTGAAATTAGTTCAAGTTTTGGGTAAAGATGTCATACTTATTGAGAGATTTGATCGATATAAAGTAAAATCTGGATGGGCAAGAAAGTCAATGGTTTTTGCTCTAACTCTTTTTGGCTTAAGTGATATGATGGCACGCTATGCAAGTTATAAAGATTTTGCAGAAATTATTAGACAACGTTTTATAGAGCCAAAGGCTACTTTAAAAGAACTGTTTGGACGGCTCGTTTTTAATATTTTGTGTGGAAATAATGATGATCATGCAAGAAATCATGCTGCTTTTTGGAATGGGAAAGATTTGACATTGACTCCAGCATATGATATTTGTCCACAAAGCCGTACAGGGAATGAATCAACACAGGCAATGAAAATAGTAGGTAATAGTTACAG
>JAJOKG010000168.1 GCA_021206415.1 Sulfurospirillum sp.
GGTCGCGAGTTCGAACCTCGTTTCCCGCTCCATTTTTTTGTTTTACTTCTCTTCTTTACTTCTCTTTTTTTCTCAAACTCTTTATATTAATAAAAACTATTGCATTGAAGAAGATATTATTCACGCTTCTTTGTTCGGATATCAAGGTAATGATGTGGTGCTTACTCTTCCCTCAGAGAGATCACAGTATGCCGTTTTCTTCTGGTACTATTCTCTCTTTTTTTTTCAAGATCGTAATGTAACAGTGATTGATAGCAGTGGTGGCATTGTGACGTTTAAGAGGGATTGTAATTTAATGGGAAAAGCAAAGATTCTGCAAGATGCTTTATTAAAAAAAATTTCAAGATACTGCTCCTTATTTGAGGATAGAAAAAAAACCTTATATATTTACAAAAACATCTTTACCTGAAGATTTTGAACGCTATGAACTAGTCTCCGTAGAGATATCTAATAATATGTTGCACAAAAGTAATGGTTCTTTTTTTTGCTTATTTTCAAATGGGGACGCAGGAGAAAAAACTCTATTTTTTTTTATGAGATGGAAGCGAAGGTACTTGTTTTTAAAGCGAAACATAATTTGCATAACGGTAAAATCCTCACCAGTGAGGATTATGAGAGTGTTTGGCTTAATTTAGATGATATTCCTATTCGTGCATTAACGCAAGACTTGCCTTATAATTCTATGGTAAAGGTAGTCTTAAAGCAGGGCAAATTTTAGCGGATTATCATTTAAGCATTAAAAAAATGTTTTCAAAACAAGAACGCATTAAGGCATTGTTTAAAGAAGAAGGATTGGTCATCGAAATACAAGCAACATTATTAAGCGATGCTGATGTAGGTGATGTTGTTAAAATTAGAACCGAACAAGGTAAAGTTTTGAATGCAAAAATTATATCTTCCAAAGAAGCGATCATCCTCGAATGAAAAAAATAATTGTAGGCATTAGTGGAGCGAGTGGTGTTGAACTAGGCTTAAAATTTCTTCATGCCCTTCCTTTAGAAATTGAAAAATATCTGATTGTCCCAGAACACGCAAAAATCGTTTTTGAGAAAGAATCGAATATAACATTATTAGATAATGAAAATATTGGGGCTATAACAGCTTCTGGTTCTTTTAAAACAGATGCTATGGTGATTGTTCCTTGTAGTATGAATACTTTGGCCAAAATTGCACATGGTATTGCGGATAATTTACTAACACGAAGTGCTGCCGTCATGATTAAGGAAAAACGCCCTCTTCTTTTGGCTCCTCGAGAAATGCCTTTTTCTGCTATTGCATTAGAAAATATGCTAAAACTTTCGACATTGGGAATTCACATTGCTCCTCCTATTTTAGGTTATTATGCACAAACGGATACGCTTGATGCAATGGAAAATTTTTTTAATTGGAAAATGGTTTGATCTTTTAGGCATTGAACACACACTTTTTCCTCGATGGGAGGGCGCATGAGAGTTGCAATTTATCCGGGTACATTTGATCCTATTACCAATGGGCATATGGATGTTATTAAGCGTGCTAGAAAGCTTTTTGATAAAGTCTTGGTTGCGGTAGCTCTTTCTGAAGAAAAACGACCTCTTTTTGATATTCAAACACGTGTTAAAATGGTACAAGAGGCTATTGTTGATATGGACGGTGTTGATGTAGAACCTTTTGATGGGTTATTGGTTAATTTTTCAAAATCTAAAAATATTCGAGTAATGATTCGTGGGCTTCGTGCGGTGAGTGACTTTGAGTTTGAACTTCAAATGGGCTATGCCAATGCTTCTTTATGGAGTGAAATAGAAACGGTTTATTTGATGCCTAGTCTTAAAAATGCTTTTATTAGCTCTTCTGTGGTTCGTTCTATTGCTAAACATGGTGGAAATATCTCACATTTAGTGCCAGAAACAATTCAGCCTTATGTTCAAAGTAGGTTTACATGTATGTAATATTTGAAGGTATTGATACCACAGGTAAGAGCACACAAGTCTCTCTTTTTGCCAAGCGCCATGAGAATGTTTTAACAACCAAAGAACCCGGTGGGACTCCCGCAGGTTTAAAATTACGCGAAATGCTTTTGGGTGGGGAGATTAAGGGTTCATTCAATGCAGAACTTTTTTTTATTTTTAGCCGATCGTGCTTTTCATTATGATACCGTGGTAAAGCCAATGCGTCATGAGCGTTTAGTGATTAGTGATCGCGGTTTTTTATCAGGTATCGCTTATGCATGTGCTAATCATAGTGATGTGGATGGCTCTTTTTTGCTTCAAATGAATCGTTTAGCGTTGCAAGAGAATTATCCTGAAAAGTTGGTACTTTTTCTCACCAATGAATCACTGATACAAGAGCGTTTAAGTAGTAAAGAACATGATGCTATTGAAGAGCGTGGTGTAAGCTATTTGTTACGGATTCAAGATATAATGCGTCGCATTGTTAAAACCTTACCTATTCAGGTCTTAGAAGTGGATGCTGCACAAGAAATTGAGACAATTTATAGACAAATTGAGGACTTTTTAAATGATTAATGCATTAAGAGGAATGAAGGATACACTTTCTCCACAAAGTGAAGTGTATCAATACATTATTGAAACGTGTACACGTATTGCTCAAAATTATGGATTTTCACTCATTGAAACACCTATTTTAGAAGAGACCGCACTGTTTAAGCGCAGTGTAGGTGAAAGCAGTGATATTGTGGGCAAAGAAAATGTACCAATTACTGACAAAGGTGGCAATGATGTCTGTTTGCGCCCAGAGGGAACAGCGGGAGTTGTAAGAGCATTTATTCAACAAAAATTTGATAAAGCTGGTGGAACACGACGTTTTTTTTATCATGGACCAATGTTTCGCTATGAAAGACCACAAAAAGGACGTTTAAGACAATTTCATCAGTTTGGTGTTGAAAGTTTTGGTGAATCTGATGTCAGAGAAGATGCAACGATTATTTTAATGTTGAAAGCTATTTTTGATGCACTTGGTATTGCGTATACTTTAGAAATTAATTCGCTTGGATGCCCTGCATGTATGCCAAAGTATCGTACAACATTGGTTGATTTTTTAGCAACACGAGAAGGATTATGTGAAGATTGTGAACGAAGGAAGCTAACCAATCCCATTCGTGTGCTTGATTGTAAAAATGAGCATTGTAAAACATTATTAGCCGATGC
This sequence comes from Sulfurospirillum sp., assembly GCA_021206415.1. Classification (GTDB taxonomy): domain Bacteria; phylum Campylobacterota; class Campylobacteria; order Campylobacterales; family Sulfurospirillaceae; genus Sulfurospirillum. The sequence continues at coordinate 3,147 of JAJOKG010000168.1, forward strand.
ACCGTTAATTGTAGATCATTTATGTTTTACATGTAAAGAAGATTTTGGAACGCTTAAAACTATTTTAGATGAATTTGGTGTTGCTTATACCATTAATCCTAAATTAGTACGTGGACTTGATTATTATTCTAAAACAGCTTTTGAATTTGTAAGTGCTGACATTGGGGCACAAAGTGCGATTGCTGGTGGTGGACGCTATGATAGATTGGTTGAATTTTTAGATGGCAAGCCGACACCTGGTATAGGTTTTGCCATGGGAATTGAACGCTTAATGGATTTGGTTAAAATGCCACAAACATCACGCAATGGTTATTATATTGGTGCGTTATGTAATGAAGCATTAAGTGTTGTCTTTGAATTGGTTGACACTAAACGTCGTGAGTCTAAGGTATTAACCACGTATGAGGCAAAATCACTAAAGAATCATCTTAAAATCGCTGATAAAAATGAAGCAAAATTTTGTGTATGCATTGGGGAAGATGAACTGGCCAATAATACCATTGGATAAAAGATTTAGAGAGTAAAGAAGAAAAAATTATCACTATTGCACAATTTTAAGGAGCAAAACATTGGATTATGGTATTAAAACGTGGGGAAATGACAATTTCTTTATTGAAGATGGTAAAGTAAAAGTTAATACGGGTTGCGAACCCTCTTTGATGGAGATTATTCAAGAAATTCGAAAAGATGGTATTCGAGGTCCCATTTTACTTCGTTTCCCACATCTAATCCAAAAACAGATTCGCATGATTTATAAAAGTTTTTCAGATGCGAAAAAAGAGTTTAGTTATGAAGGAAGCTTTAATGCAGTCTATCCTCTAAAAGTTAACCAGTTTCCAAATTTTGTTAAAAATCTCGTATCTTTGGGTCAAAAATACAATTATGGACTAGAAGCAGGTTCTAAAGCAGAGTTGCTTCTAGCTATGGCATACAACAATCCTAATGCGCCTATTACCGTCAATGGTTTTAAAGATAATGAAATGATTTCTTTAGGATTTATTGCTGCGGAGATGGGACATAACATCACCCTTACGATTGAAGGTCTTAATGAGCTTGAGAGTATTATCTCTATTGCAAAAGACCGTTTTGGATGTGTGCCTAACATTGGGCTTCGTATTCGTTTGCATAGCTCTGGCATTGGTATTTGGGCAAAAAGTGGAGGGATTAATTCCAAATTTGGGTTAACCTCCACTGAGCTTTTAGAAGCGGTCAATATGATTCGTGATGCCAATTTACTTGAAAAATTTACGATGATTCATTTTCATATTGGCTCACAAATTACCGATATCGCGCCATTAAAAAAAAGCACTAAGGGAAGCTGGAAATATCTATGCAGAACTTTGTCGTATGGGTGCAACCAACCTTAGAGCGATCAATCTCGGCGGTGGTTTGGCGGTTGAGTATTCTCAACATAAAACAACCCTGCATAAAAACTACTCTTTAAGTGAATATGCCAATGACGTTGTCTATCTTTTAAAAGATATTGCAAATCGTAAGAATGTTTCGGAGCCTGATATTTTTATTGAGTCAGGTCGCTTTGTTGCAGCACATCATGCCGTTTTGGTTGCTCCTGTTTTAGAGCTTTTTTCACAAGAATATACCGATCAAAAATTGCATTTAAAAGAACATAATCCTCCATTAATTCAAGAGTTGTTTGATCTATTTAATACCATGAATCGTAAAAATGCATTAGAATTTTTGCACGATAGTATTGATCATATGGAATCACTACTGACTCTCTTTGATTTGGGTTATATTGATTTACAAGACCGCTCGAACACAGAAATTTTGGTTAATCTCATTATTAAAAAAGCCGTTGGTCTGATCGCTGATAAAAAGTTAAGTGAAATTTTAGATATTCAAGATCGTGTTCAAGAGCGATACTTGGTGAATTTCTCATTGTTCCAAAGTTTGCCAGATTTTTGGGGAATTGAACAAACTTTTCCCGTAATGCCACTCGATAGATTGGATGAAACACCGACACGTTCAGCTTCCTTATGGGATATTACCTGTGATAGCGATGGTGAAATTGGGTTTAACACCGAAACGCCTCTTTTCTTACACGATGTGGACATTAAAAATCGTGATTACTTTTTAGGCTTTTTCTTGGTTGGGGCTTATCAAGAAGTTTTAGGAATGAAACACAACTTGTTTACCCATCCAACAGAAGCCACCGTCATTATTGATGATGATGGCTTTGAGATACAAAACATGTTGGAATCTCAAAGTATTAGTGATATTTTAGAAGATCTTGATTATGATATCAGAGAAGTTCAAGAGAATCTTAATGAACGTATTGAAGCCTCAGATATCATTAGCGACAAAGAGAAAAAAATACATTTTAGGTGAGATATATCTCTTCTTGAATGATAATGGTTATTTAAAGACTATTAATAATAACAATGAAGGTGTGAGCAATGGGTGAGATCTCTTTGTGGGGACAGATAAGAGAAGATTTTTCACAACCTCTTTTACAAGATCCTGCAATTAACTCAAAAGTTGAGCTTTTTTTTAACTATCCAGGTGTTTGGGCATTGGTCAATTACCGTATGGCACACGCTTTACATGTAAAAGGATTTCGTACCTTAGCTCGTGTCATTATGGGTATTTCACAGGTTATCACCAATATTGATATTCACCCCGCATGTACGATTGGACGCCGTGTCTTTTTAGATCATGCGTTTGGCGTTGTCATTGGTGAAACCGCGATTGTGGGAGATGATGTATTAATCTATCAAGGCGTTACTTTAGGGGGCGTTAGTTTGGACAGAGGGGTTAAACGTCACCCCACCATTGGCAATAAAACTGTTATTGGTTCAGGGGCAAAAGTCTTAGGTGATATTCATATAGGAGAAAACTGCCGTATCGGCTCTAACTCTGTGGTGGTTAAAAGCATTCCTGACGACTCAACAGCGGTGGGGATTCCCGCCCGTATTATTGAAAAAGGGCGTGATAAAATCCTATGGACACACAATAAAATCCCCGATAATCAATAAAGAACTTTTCATCTATATGTTTAAACGTATCAAATTTTGGAAGAAGCTGTTTTAAAGAGCCATCATGATGCTAAAGTAAAAGATGATGAGCTTGAAACCATTTATAAATGTTACCTCGAATCGGTCAAAGAATAAACCTTTTTTTGAATAAAATAGTTAATTTTTCGCTATAATCTGCACGATATTTTTACAGGGGAAGTCTTCATGTTATCACAAAGAGTTCAAGTTTTATCACCGTCTTTAACGCTAGCCATTACGGCATTAGCAAGAGATCTCAAAGCACAAGGGAAAGATATTCTCAGCTTCTCAGCAGGTGAGCCAGATTTTGATACACCACAACGTGTTAAAGATGCTGCAATTGAAGCTATTCAAAATGGTTTCTCAAAATATACTGCTGTTGCAGGTACACCTGAAGTCTTAAAAGCGATTGCTGGTAAGCTTAAGCGTGAAAACAACCTTGATTATAAACCGTCTCAAATTGTTGTTAATGTAGGTGCGAAACACTCATTATTCAATATTTTTCAAGCGATTATTGATGAGGGCGATGAAGTGATTATTCCTTCTCCTTATTGGGTGACTTACCCTGAAATTGTTAAATATTCTGGAGGTATACCTGTTTATATTGAAACAGATGACTCTACGAACTTTAAAATCACACCTGCACAACTTAAAGCAGCGATTACACCTAAAACAAAAGTTCTTTTGTTTAATACTCCTTCAAATCCAACTGGTTCAGTTTATTCAAAAGCGGATTTAGAAGCGATTGCAGATGTTTTAAAAGGTACAAATATTTTGGTTGTTTCTGATGAAATGTATGAAAAAATTTTATTTGACAATCTTAAGTTTACTTCTGTTGCTGCTATTAGTGAAGATATGTATAATCGAACCATTACGGTCAATGGTCTTAGTAAATCTGTTGCAATGCCAGGTTGGCGTTTTGGTTATTTGGCGTGTCCAATTAAAGAAATTGTGGATGCTATTGTAGATCTTCAAGGTCAAAGTACCTCAAATATTAACTCTATTACTCAAAAAGCGGCTATTCCTGCCTTAAATGGGGATGTGGATGCTGATATTGAGGCGATGCGTGTTGCATTTGAGAGACGTCGTAATATGGCATATGAACTGCTAAGTAACATCCAAGGATTGAGTGTTGTTAAGCCTGAGGGTGCTTTTTATCTTTATGTCAATACCAAAGCGATTGAAAATGATTCAATGAAATTTTGTTCAAAACTGCTTGAAGAGACAGGTGTTGCTGTTGTTCCTGGTCTTGGATTTGGAACAGAGGGGTATTTTAGACTCTCTTTTGCAACCGATGATGCTACAATTAAAGAAGGCATTTTACGTATTAAATCTTTTGTAGAAAACTACAAATAGCTTTTGAGGGTGTCTTTTTTTTATGGCACCCTTTTCTCTTTTCAAAACTTCTCACAAAAGTCTGATAGCTTTGCTACAATTTATACACTATTTTTACAGATAAAGGATGTGCATGAACAAATATGTCATCACACTTGCAAATACATGTTTAGGGTGCAAAAAACCTGCGTGTCAAAAAGGGTGCCCCGTTCAAACCCCAATTCCTGATATGATTCGTCTTTTTTTAGCAGGGGATATTAAAAAAGCAGGACAAATACTATTGAAAATAATCCACTCTCTGTCATTTGCTCTTTGGTTTGTCCTCATGAAAAACATTGTGAAGGGCACTGTATTTTAAATAAAAAGGGTACAGCAGTCAGTGTTGGAAGTATTGAAAATTATATTTCTGATCTTTACATTAATGATAAACAATTTGAAAAGCCCGTTCGTAATGGACATAAAGTCGCTATTATTGGGAGTGGCCCAGCAGGCATTGCCTTAGCATTCATTTTAGCCGCCAAAGGGTATGAGATTACGATGTATGATGCTCATGATAAAATCGGTGGCGTACTTCGTTATGGAATTCCTGATTTTAGACTCAACAAAACAATTTTAGATACGCTTGAGACAAAATTGTCACAACTTGGAGTTGTTATTCGTCCTAATATTACTATTGGTAAAAATATTACAGTGGGTGATCTTTTTCGTGATGAATTTAAAGCTGTTTTTATAGGGACAGGAGTTTGGGCACCCAAAAAATTGGGCATCAAAGGTGAGAGTTTAGGTCATGTGCATTTTGCGATAGATTATCTTAAAAATCCTTCTGTGCATCATTTAGGTAAAAAAGTCGTTGTTTTAGGTGCAGGCAATGTTGCTATGGACGTTGCAAGAACAGCAGTACGCAATGGGGCACAAGAAGTGATTGTGATGTATCGTAAAGGAATGGAGGATATTCCCGCATCGCATCATGAAGTTGAATGTGCTAAAATTGATGGTGTAAAATTTGATCTTTATAAACAACCCATTGAAATTACAGAGGATGGCGTAAAATATCGTACAACCAATGAAGAGCAAGCAGAAGGTCTTTTGGAAGCAGATTCTATTTTAATAGCTATTAGTCAAACAGCCAAGGATAATATTATTCAAGGGGCTAGAGAAATTGAAGTGGATGGAAAAGGCTTAGTGATTACGGATGAAAGTGGTAGAACGACGATGAATGGTGTCTTTGCCTCTGGAGATGTCGTCACAGGAGCTCGAACAGTCGTTGAAGCGGTTGCCTTTTCTAAACGAGTGGGTATTGCAATTGAAGAGTATATCTCTTCATTGTAATTTAAAAAAGGGTTTTACATGTAAAGATTCTTACATGTAAAACCCTTTTAGATTATTTTGCTTCTGCGTCAAAACGCTCTTTTGCTTCTTTCAGTGCATTAATAAGTTCATCTACATTTTCATAAGGAATATGTGCTTTCCAATCAGGTTCTTGTGCATTGTTTTTCAATGAAATGCCAATGCTTACGACAGGAAAAGATCCGTTACCATAAGGTTCTTCCAAATGTGAAACAGAGATCATGCCATTTTTAGTTCCTGCTAATGAAAATTTAGCCAATATTGTATTTTTACCACCCATTATTTTATATCCTTTTAATTCTTTTTAAAAAATCGAGCAAGTTTAGCGTTGTTTTTTTAACCATTCACTTTGTAATGTAAGTGGGAATCCACCGTAAACTTTTCCACCTTCAATAGATTTTGAAACGCCACCACGTGCGGCAATCGTTGCAAAATCACCAATTTCTAAATGTCCAGCAGTAGCACTTTGCCCTCCCATGACCACATTGCGTCCTAGTTTACTAGAACCTGCCAAACCTGCTTGTGCCACAATAATACTGTAGGCTCCAATTTCACAGTTATGCCCAATTTGAACAAGGTTGTCTATTTTTGTCCCTTTTTTAATGATAGTTGAGCCAAAAACAGCACGATCAATGGTACTGTTCGCCCCAATTTCTACGTCTTCTTCCAAAATGACATTGCCATGATGGTAAATTTTGACGTGCTCACCTATCTTTGTATGGGCATATCCAAATCCATCACTTCCAATAATTGCTCCTGCTTGAATGATGCAAGAATCTCCAATGATAGCGTTGTCATAAATAACAACATTGGGATAAATGGTGACATTTTTGCCAATACGTACATGAGCGCCAATAGTCACATTGGGCATAATATAACTCCCCTCCTCTACGATACTACCACTACCAATCACGACATTTTGTGCTAGATGCGCTTCTTGAGAAATTGTAGCGGGCATTGAGGTTTCAAAGGGATTTTGTGCAAAAAGTTTACTCGCATATGCCATACTCAGATAAGGATTTTCACTTAAAATAGCTTGAGAGCCTGCTGGAACAAAACTTTGAAATTCAGGTGCAACAATGACTGCACCTGCTTTGGTTGTTTTTAAATCTTCTAACAGTTTTTTATCTGAGAAAAAAGAGATATGTGATGATGTTGCTTCTTTTAAAGGTGCAAATGAAATGACCTCACCGTCATGACCATCAAATGTTAAATGCATAGCATGTGCTAAAAAACTAAGTTTCATCATTACATATCCAACGCGACAGAACCACTTCTAACGATGTCTGTGGGATTGTATTTCTTAACAGCTTTTAAAAAGTTATCAATACGGTCATAATCATCTGCAACCATGACCACTATAAACTCCTCACCACTACTTGCGATGGTTCCATTATAAGCCTTTAGCATGGCATCAAGTCCATTAAAGTCTTCATTAAGAGGAATTTTAACAAGGGCTAATTCTTTTTCAACAAATTGACCAGACTCAATAACTTTATACGTTGGAATAAGCTTATGCAATTGTTTAACAATTTGTTCTAACACATGGGCATTCCCTGAGGTTACAATGGTCAAACGGGAGAGATTTGTTTTGGGAATGGGCGCTACTGTAAGAGAATCAATATTATACCCACGACCTGCAAAAAGCCCAGAAATACGTGATAAAACACCATCTTCATTTAGAACAATAACCGATAAAACGCGTCTTATATGTTCCATCGTTTACTCCTTATACTCAAGCATCATGTTGTACAACGTTCCACCTGCTGGAACCATTGGTAAAACATTTTCAAAACGATCAACGTTAACATCAATCATACAAACAGTGTTTGAAGCGACAGCTTCTTCAATCGCTTTGTCAAACTCTTCTTTACTTTTAACCCTAAAGCCTCGCCCACCAAAACTCTCAACTAATTTTACAAAATCAGGTTGCATGGTTAAATCTGTGGATGAGTAACGTTTATCATAGAAAAAGGTTTGCCATTGACGTACCATTCCTAAAAACTGGTTATTTAAAATAACATTGATGACAGGAATTTGACTCTCAACAGCCGTCATAAGTTCTTGAATGTTCATTAAAATAGAACCATCGCCTGTAAAGTTAATAACCGTCTTCTCAGGCATAGCCACTTTAGCACCAAGGGCTGCTGGAAGTCCATACCCCATGGTTCCTAGACCACCGCTAGTGAGCCATTGTCTAGGATAAGAGAACGGATAAAATTGGGCTGACCACATTTGGTGTTGTCCAACATCGGTACAAATAATAGCTTTATCACCCAAAAGTTCACCCACACGCTCAATGGCCCATTGTGGTTTAATCACTTCATTGGAATCTTCATATTTGAGTGGATGAATTTCGTTATAACGATTTAAAAGGTCGCGCCATGGTTTGTATCTATCCGCTTCAACATGCTCTTTGGCTAAAGGAATCATGGCTTCAATAACATTTTTTTAAATCACCTACAATAGGATAATCAATGGCAACAATTTTACCAATGCTACTAGGGTCAATGTCAATATGAATAATTTTGGCGTGTTTCGCAAATTCGCTGAGTTTTCCTGTAACCCTATCATCAAAACGTGAACCAAACGCAATCATTAAATCAGCTTCACTCATTGCCATGTTCGCACTATAACAGCCGTGCATGCCTAACATACCAAGAAGTAGTGGATTTTTATCTCCCATAACTCCCCGTGCCATTAAGGTTTCAACGGCTGGAATACCACAAATTTTAGCAAATTCTCTTACCTCTTCAGCGGCATTTGAATTGATAGCACCACCACCAATGTACAAAACAGGACGTTTTGATGCAACAATGGCTTCAATTGCCTTTTTGATTTGACGAGGATTACCCTTGTAGGTTGGTTTATACGTTTGCATTTTAATTTCAGATGGATAAGCAAAATGACCGATTTGAGCCGTGACATCTTTAGGAATATCGACATGAACAGGGCCTGGTCTGCCACTGCGTGCAATATAAAAGGCTTCCTTTAAAATACGAGGCAAATCTTTTACGTCTTTAACCAAATAGTTGTGTTTAACACACGGACGACTAATACCCACTGCATCAATTTCTTGAAACGCATCCGTTCCAATCATGCTAATAGGAACTTGACCGCTAATGACCACCATAGGAATAGAATCCATATAGGCCGTAGCAAGTCCTGTTACAGCATTGGTAAAACCCGGACCACTGGTAACAAAAGCAACCCCTACTTCTCCACTGGCTCTTGCATAGCCATCGGCTGCGTGAATAGCAGCTTGTTCGTGTCTGGTTAAAATATGTTTAAAATGGTTTTGTTTATACACTTCATCATAAACATTCATAATCGCACCACCAGGATAGCCAAAGACGACGCTGACATTCTCCTTACGTAGTGCTTCTATGACCATTTGGGAACCGCTTAACTCCATGACCTCTCCTTTCATATTTTTAATAACGGTTTTGAGCAAGGCTCAAAAACCTATGTTGCACTTGGCGCTAAAGCTTGCCTTTTACGAGGCAGAATGTTTTACATGTAACGCAAAGCTCAAATATTTAGCATTTTGCACCCAAACTCATCCATATCTTTACATGTAAAAAACATAAAGTAATTTTTTACTTTTTGTAGCATTTACGGTCTGTAAAAAAGTGGGTTATTATAGCAAAGAAACATTAAACTTCTTGCACAATATGCCCTAAATGGCGTCTCTTCCTTCTTCTTTCTGTTTCTTTTTGAAAAAAATCAAGAGAGACAATGTGCCAAAGCGACGCCTTCACGCAAGCCATCATCAATGACAATACAATGCTTAAAGCCCAATTTTTGCATAATTGCTTTGACAATTAAAATGCCTACAACCACCAAATCACGACGATTTGTTCCTGTATACCGTTCTGCCTCTGTTTCGTCCAGCCTTATAAGTTGGGTATAAGCCTGATCAAAATCTTTTACATGTAAGACTTTGCCGTTGATGACAGAAGCATCATAATGTGCATAATCAAGCCCTTCTAAAAAAGCAGCGACTGTTGTGGGTGTTCCTGCTGTTGTTACTAATTGTAAATAATGTTTGGGGATAGAGGGAAAATGAACTAGAAAAGAATCAATTGTATTTACAATGCGTGTTACATTTTGTTCAATATTTTCTTTATATTGTTCTGCAACACTAATAATGCCGAAAGGAAAACTGCAGGTGCGTTTCTTGCCATTTTGACAAAAAACAAAATTCTGTTGAACCTCCACCCAAATCAAATAAAACATAGGTATGAGACGCAAACCCTTCTCTTTGTAGTGCATGCTCAATCGACTAAAGGATGGTAAAATTTGCTTTCCTTTTTCAACCTGAAATAAATTTCAAAATCAAGTCCAAAACGACGTTTTATCTCTTTCAAAATAGAGGGAGCATTGTGTGCAACACGCATGGCTTGGGTTGTAACACATACACATTTCTCATGCGTAAAATCAAAAAGCCCAGTGGCTTCTTCAAGTGCTTGAAAAATCGCATTTTGTGAACTTTCACAAATCATTTGGGTGAGATGTAAATCTTTAGCCGTGCGTACAATTTTTTTCATACGTTTTTATTTTTTTCTTGCTTTTACAATCCATTTGTACAATACGTAAAGTATTTGAGCCTAAATCACAAGCGATCATAAATGTGCCTTCTATCGAATGCGTTTGGTAAATAGTTTAATAACGCCCTGTATAACCATACGAATTAAGCCAACAAATAGATAAACAATAAGCGTATAAAGCAGTGGATGGTAAGGCATATGGTGGGTTGCTAAATGTTTAAAATGTTCAATAGGATAAGATACCCATTGACTCATATGCATGCCTAATGCTAAAAAAACAAACAGCAAAATAAAAAATGACACACTCTTTTTTCATTAGGTTTCACTTTTTGAGTAAATAAAAA
>JAJOKG010000161.1 GCA_021206415.1 Sulfurospirillum sp.
CCCATTTAGGTTGTGTGCCAAAGTATGAAAGCGATCTCAAACGCTTTATTTGCCCTTGCCACAATGGGCAGTTTGATCAAAATGGCATTGCCCTTTCAGGACCTGTGAGCAAACCTTTAGTGATTCCCCCTTTTAAAGTTCAAGAAAATATGCTTATCGTTGGAGAAATAGGCGAAGCGTATTTGCAACTCAAAGAGAGAGCCAACGCATGAATTTAAAACTCAGTAACTTTAACATTTTGCTCTACACAGGCACCATCATGGTGGTTTTATGCCTTTTGCTTTTGGTCTCTGGCATTTTTCTTGCGATGCACTATATTCCTGATGCAAATAAAGCCTTTGAGAGTGTTCATATCACCATCATGCAAGAAGTAAATTATGGCTGGTTGTGGCGTAAAATCCATGCCCTAGGCTCCACGTTTTTCTTTTTATTGCTCTACATTCATCTTTTAGGGATGCTCTATTTTGGCTTTTACAAACACGGTAAAATGAAGTACTGGTACAGTGGTATGGTGCTTTACTTTTGTTGTATGGTCATTGGCTTTACAGGCTATGTATTGCCTATGGGGCAAATGAGCTACTGGGCGGCACAGGTGATTACGAGCTTATTGGAGTACATTCCAGGCGCTGGAGAGGACATTGTGCTCTGGGTGCGAGGCGATTTTAGTGTGAGTGGCATTACCCTACTTCGTTTTTATACTTTGCATATTGTGGTGATGCCTTTTGCCATTGCCTTGATGATTTTGGTGCATATTGATTTTATGAAATGGTACGCTACGACCAAACTCTCATGGACTCGTAAAGGTTTACATGTAAGCAAAGAGGAGCGTTTTAGTAAACATGCCCTCCCCCCCAAAAGAGCCAAAACCATTTTTTTTCCAATGCCGTGTTAAAACCGCTTTTAGCGTGTACACTCTTTTTTAGCGTTCTTTTTTTTATTGTGTCTTTTTTTCATGATTATTTAGCTTTTGATGCGCTTAATCTTACCCCTGCCAATCCTTCTGATACACCTGCTCATATCTATCCTGAGTGGTATTTTTTATGGATGTTACAACTGCTAAAGAGCTTCTTCTTTGATATAGGCTTTATTAAAGGCTCCTACATTGGCATGGCTTCTTTGGTTGTGGTAAATATGGGATTGTTATGGATGCCACTTTTGGATAAAAATCCACGCCGTATTCCAGCGCACCAACGTCCCTACTTTTGTGTGTGGTTTTGGGCGTTGGTACTCTCGTTGGTGGCGCTTACGATTTTAGGAAAATTGCCTACGATCCCAGCTTACCCTGTGGCTAGGGTTTCTTTTCTCAACCCTGATTATGGCTCTTTTTATTCTTTTACCGTTTTTATCTCAAAAGGAAGCACATGCCAAATCTTAAGATTTTTGTCATCATCCTCTTTTTTATGAGCGTTTTGTACGTGGGTTTAGAGGTACTGCCTAAGCATTATCATAGCACTGTGGTAACGCAAATACAGCCAATATTAACGAGCTTAACATCTGAAAAATCTCAAGAAGATGTACAGGATAGAAAAGAGCTTAAAGAAAGGGAAAAACTGGGCTATACTTTTGTAGGCTATTTTTTGTTACTTTCTGTGCTGATTTATGCAAAAATTATTCTAGGACGGGTTAAAAATAATCTTTACATGTAAAGATTATTTTTTCTCTTTTCCATCTAAAATAACATCAATAATCATGGCAAAAATACCTAACGTAATAAGTGTAAATGCCCATGAAAAGCTTTTGGTGATAACATATCCTACAATTAAAATAGACAAAGCCGTAGGTACTTCGTTGTAAGCACGAAAGAATTTGCCACTTTTCGTACAGGTGCCATTGGCAAGCTCTAGGCGGTATTTCTCGAGCGAAAAAGAGTAGAGTATTAAGGCAAATAAAACCGCAAATTTAGCGTAAATCCACCCACCACTTGAGAGCAATTGCGAATCAAGAGCAATCATGAAAAGCCCACTTGCAAGGGTAGCCCAAAAAGCAGGTAGCCCAATGTATGTGTACATTTTATATTCTTGAATTTTCACGATTTCCACAAAGCCTTTTTTTTCAGCATGTTCAACGTGGTACACAAAAAGACGTGGGAGGTAAAATAGCATCGCCATCCATGATAAAAATGACATAATGTGAAAAATGAGAACCCATTTATAGTATTCCAAAAACCATCCTTCTTACATTCTTTTAAGTATTATAACACCCTAAAACTTACCCTATACTGCTTCTGCTTCAAAACTATAAGATGGCGTAGTGATTTCTTCTTGTGCACTAATAAGCAAAATTTCTTTAGCCTGTGCTTCTTCTGTTTTTTTCAATAACCCATAAACCGAAGAGGTTGCTTTGCTCAGAGCTGTTTTCACACAGCGTGTTCGTAAATAATGGACAAAAAAGAGTGCGGCAATGGTATCGCCTGTTCCGCTAAGGGTAAGATTGAGTTTGGGTGTGCGAATTCTGAAAAATTGCCCCTTTTCAGAAACCACCAAATCTAAGGCATCATGAGGCGTATCGTCTAAATGCACCGAAGTAACTAATACAATATGAGGACCTTTTGCATGAACGGTTTGAATCGCCATTTTAAGTTCACTAAGGGTGTGTACCTTTTGTGCAGAGAGATATTCGAGTTCAAAATGATTAGGCGTGATAATATCGGCAACCTGCAATGCGTGTTCTGCCATAAATTCAGGAATACCCTGCCTGACAAAAATGCCACGTCCCACATCCCCAATAACAGGATCACAACAATAAAGCGCTTTTGGATTGGCTTTTTTCACCTCTTCTACCGCTCCTAAAATCGCATAGCCCAAATCAGGTGAACCCATATAACCAGAAAGTACGCCATCGCAGGTGTGCAGTATCTCTCGTTGCGCCAGTCCCTCTAGCAGTTCATCAATAAAGAAACCATCAAATACCCGCCCTTTCCATGAACCATAACCTGTGTGGTTAGAAAATTGTACGGTATGAAGCGGCCAGACTTCGACCCCTAAGCGTTGCATGGGAAAAACAGCTGCTGCATTGCCAACATGACCAAAAACAACGTGCGATTGGATAGAGAGAATATTCATTGTAAAAACCTTTGATGTAATTTTGAGACGATAAAAATTTTATACCCTAAAAGGGGATTGTTCCCAATTCTTCGAGACATCGAAAAAAAAGCACCTTTAAATGTAAACCAGTTTCATAGCAATAGTTAAGTTTTGGTTGTTCCGTTCCATCTCGTGGATAGATAAGGTATAACGTTTGATTAGCATATTTTTTACCATACGCAAAAAGCTGATACATATCGCTTTGGCTAATATCTTTTTCCTCTTTGATGATTTTCCATTTGGTATCGGCAATGATAAGTTTCTCTGAATTTGTTTTACATGTAACGACAATGTCTGGCTTGAGTGCAAATTTTCTAGGCTCTTCGACCAGATGTTTTCCTCTGTCTTGCAAGCTTACATGTAACCCTTTTTTCTTCAAGTATGCTCCCACATAACTCTCAAAAAGCACATTCATATCGAACAATAATGCAAAAGCAATGTCACTACCTTTGTAAGGGCTAAATGCATTTTCCAGCAAGAAGGTTTTACACCATAAAAGAATCCGTTCATACTCTTTCATCTGACGATTTGGCTTTACATGTAAAAAGTCATTTTTTAACATCTTTACATGTAGAAATCTCATCAAAAAACAAATAAAAACTCTCGTATGCGTTGTTGGTTTTTTTGTGGTGTGTGATTTTTTATTAGAGGTAGTGAAGTTGTGGTTTTT
>JAJOKG010000133.1 GCA_021206415.1 Sulfurospirillum sp.
CTTTTGTATTAACATACGCAATTTTAATTATCAAACCATTTGATATAAATAAAACATTAAATAAAGAGTTTAAAAGATATAAAAAATACCTAAGATTAAAAAGGAAACACCATGGAAAAACTGAAATATTAACCCAAGAATCTTTTCAAAAAAATATAGATTTGTATGTGGATAAATTAGCTCAAAAAAAAACTAGATAAATTGCTAATAAAAACACCAAATAAAGATGATGTTGTAATCTTACCTATTGATGAATATGAAAGATTAAAATCACTTGAAGAACTTTTTGAAACGATTGATCACAAGGAAATTTATGATGTCATTCAATTACGCCAAAATACACCACTCTCTTCTTTTGTCTCATTAGATGAAATGGCTCGAAAGTTTAACATCGATATAAAGCAACTGTAGTTTATGTATACTATTAAAACCCACTTTTTGGTAGAGGAAGATTTAAAAGCTCTTGATCACTCCCTTGTTTTGCTTGTTTTTAAGAAACTAAAGCAACTTCAAAATGCTCCGCAACAAGGAGAACTCCTAGGCAATAAGTACAACATGGATTTAAGTGGTTATAGAAAAGTCTATGTTGCCAAGAAAAAAAGTGCGTATTGTTTATAAAATTGTCAATGATGAATTAGTCATATATGTTATTTGTCAAAATGACATGTACATTATAAAAGAAATTGGAGCGTAGCTTATTAAAGTCATTCTTAGTTATAATTACGCCTATCTAAGGCACTAGGTGAAGCTATGAATGAAGCACAAACACGCAAAAATTTAATAGATGATGAACTTAAAATTGCAGGATGGGATATCAAAGATTATTCCCAAGTGATTGAAGAGTACCAAATCGACCTCGACGATACGCTTCCCCCGTATTTTGATAGAACCAAGCGATTTGTGGATTATGCCCTTAAAAACAAAGCGGGTGACATTATCGCTATTGTTGAAGCCAAAAGAGAAGCTAAAGCGGTTGAAAGTGCTAAAACACAAGCGCAATACTACGCCGAACGTATCAAAAACACCCAAGGCTTTGCGCCCTTTATCTATATTACCAATGGTTTAGAGATTGAATTTTGGGACAGTGAAAATTACCCCATCCGTAAAGTTTTATCGTATCACTCTTTGGAAGATTTAGAAACCTATCGCAAACGAAATGACAATGCTATTAAACTATCCTGCGAACTTTTAGACAAAAATATCGCTGGCAGATACTACCAAATCAACGCTATCACCAAAACCCTTGAAGCGTTCAACAACAAACAAAGAAGTGCTTTGTGGGTGATGGCGACAGGAACGGGTAAAACACGCACCATTATCTCTTTAGTGGACATCTTGCTCAGACAAGGCTATATCAAACGAGTGCTTTTTTTAGCCGATAGAAGAGAGTTGGCACGACAAGCATTGGACAACTTCAAAGACCACCTCCCCAACCAATCACGCCAAAGAATTGAAACGCAAACGTTTGAAAAAGATAAACGAATCTATGTTTCTACCTATCAAACGATGATGAGCCTTCTTAAAAATGTCGATATTTCTCAAGGCTTTTTTGACTTGATTATCGCCGATGAGAGCCATCGAAGCATCTACAACTACTATGGACAACTCTTTCTAAAATTTGATGCGCTCAAACTGGGGCTGACTGCCACACCTGTTGATTTTATCGATAGAGACACCTTTAAATTCTTCAGTACCGAAAAAGGCAATCCAACCTTTGCTTATACCTACGAAGAAGCCATCAAAGATAATTATCTAGCACCGTATGATGTTATCGATGTTAAAACGCAGTTTCTTGATGATGGCATACGCTTTAACTTATTGGATAAGGAAGAACAAGAGAGGCTTTTGGTCGATGGTTACACGGGCGAAGAGATAGACTTTGAGGGAAGTGTTGTTGAGAAAATCGTCAAAAATGACGACACAAACAGACTTATCTTAACAACGCTCATGGAAGATGGATACAAAAATCCCCTGACCAATCTCCCCGCAAAAACCATCATCTTTGCTATCAACAAATCTCATGCGTATAGACTAGAAAAACTCTTCAATGAACTTTACCCTCACTACAATTCAAAAGTAGCCAAGGTAATAGTCTCAGAACTCAACAACACCGATGAACTGATGAGGGAGTTTCGTACTGAAAGTAGTGAGTTTTGCATCGCCATCTCCGTTGGGATGCTCGATACAGGTATCGATGTGCCAAGCATCATGAACCTTGTGTTTGCCAAACCCATCTACTCCAAAGCCAAATTTTGGCAGATGATAGGAAGAGGTACGAGGCTTTATGATGGGGATTTTAAAAAAGAGAAGTTTGTTATCTTTGATTTTTGGGGCAATTTTAGATACTTCAACCAAACGCCAAGCGGTGAGATACCCAAAGAACAAAAAGGACTCCATCGAGAGATTTTTGAGCAAAATGTGGAGCTTTTAAAACATTTAAACCCTGAACATGCAACACACATCAAAAAAGAGATACAAGCACAGATACAAAGCATCCCCAAAGATGACTACTATGTTAAAACGCACATGAGTGAACTTGCACCGTTTATAGAGGATTTTGAGGGCAATATCGCAAGACTAAGCACGATAAGCAAGTTGTTTGACACCCTAACGGTTAAAAATTACGCAGAGCTTCGTTTTAGACTTCAAACCAAAAAGCTTCACACACACAAAATCATACACGATGATGACAAGCTTCAAAAAAGCATCGAAAAGGTCGTCACCGATGTGTTAAAACTCCAGCGAACCATCTCGGAGGTTCAAAAAAATGAGAAGCTTTTAGATGAAGCCAGTGAGGGTGTTTTTTGGTTGGAGCTTGACTTTGTCGAGATAAACGCCGTGACAAATCTCGTAGCACCGCTGATGGTCTACAAATCCAAAAGCGATGAGGCAAAAGCGTACCATTTTGACTTGAAAGATGCCATTAAAAGCAAAACAAACATCACCATAAACCACCCAAGTGTGAGTCTTAAAGCCTATGAAGCGCACATCACCAAAGTTATACAAAAACTCATCAACGAAAGCGCTATCCTTCAAAAGCTTTTTATCGGTGTGCCATTAAGTAGCGAAGACATCGAAGCGTTGAAAAAAAGACCTTCTTAAAGAAGAGATACAAACCGAACAACTAAGCGAACTCTTTACATGTAAGTCCAATGACCTTGTAGAGATTTTTACCAATATCCTTCACAAAAAGAATACAAACTCCCCATGCTACTCAATAAATTCATCGAAACCCATACGCTAAACGCCACGCAAATAGAGTTTATACAAGCCATCAAGCACTTCATCGAAGAAAAACGAGGTCAAATTCAGCGCAAAGATTTTACAGAAAACCCTTTTACCAAGTTTCATAAGCTGGGCATTCAAGGTATCTTTCACGGTTCTATGATGCATGAATTGGTGGAAATCATTGACGATAAGGGAACAGCGATATGATAAAAAAATCTTCCACAAGGGTGGAGAGTTGAAGAGTTAGGAAATATTTGTAAATTTATTAATGGATATGCCTTCAAAAGTGTTGATTTTCAGCCTTTTGGGATACCTATTGTGAGAATTGGAAATTTAATAGATGAAAAAATTGATTTAAACGATGCTATTTTTTATCAATCAAATGATTGTTTAACGCCATATATAACGATACAAGATGATATTTTAATTGCAATGTCTGGTGCTACAACTGGTAAAATAGCCTTTAACGATTTAAGCGAAAAGATATATCTTAATCAACGAATAGGAGCTATT
>JAJOKG010000111.1 GCA_021206415.1 Sulfurospirillum sp.
ACTTCGTTGCAACTGGAACATCTGTTCTTTGTCAAAAAAAATAGTAACAATCAGTGCGATAACAACTACAATGGATATCTCTATGAATCAAACCTAATGTATAAAACTGCTGTTCCAACAACCATTATTCCTCTAAATTCTGCAACTGCAACATTAACACTTCCAACAGGAATTTCAGCTTCAGAGATTGTGTGGGCAGGGTTATATTGGCAAGGGCATATTGCAGGGAAAATGCCAATGACTATACTTCAGATACAAAGATTCAAAATAGAAACAAAGTGGAGGTAATATGGCCTAACCATATTGCCTCTTCTCTCACAGCAGATGAAGTATGGTATCATGATTTTTGGGGAGATTGGACAGGAAATTCTGGAGGATACCGCTCTTTTTATCAAGGGCACAAAGATGTTACAGCACTTGTTAAAAGCAATTTTATTACAGGAACCTCACAAACAATTACTGTGGGAAATATAAAAGCAAATAGTGGTGAAGATTGGTTTTCATACTCTTATTTAGGACCAGGTGCTGAAGCCAGCGGTTTGAAAGTTGGTTTTTGGGGAAACTGGTCACTTATTGTCATTTATAATTATCCTACAAACAATATTCCCTCTTCTGCTAAGCTAAAAAATGTTCAAGTTAATCATGGGTTTGACCTCATGATGCCTCTGCCAATAAATGGCTATACAACATTTAATGTCACTGTTCCTTTGAGTGGCTTTTTAACACCAAAAAGTGGAACAGTGAACTCTCAAATGCTTTTTTTATGCTTCTGGTGGTGAAAAGAAAATTAGTAGAGACGCCTTTTATATTCAAAATGCAAATAATAACTACTCCTATACTGCTGTTTCAAATACTCTTAATCCAACTAATAATCCATTTAATGGAACTGTTTCTAACAATGGAGTGGCCTTAGACAGCACTATATCATATTATCCAGGTCTTGATTTAGATACCTTTGATATCTCAAATTATATGAAAAACCAACAAACATCTACTTCGATTAAACTAGAGGCAACTTTTAGTAATAACAATGGTGATCAGTCTACTCCTGGTCTTGTTGCCTTTTCAACAGAACTTTATGAACCAAAATTTTGTTATGATTATGCCTATTCTCAAAATAACCATTATTTAACGGAAGACAACAATGGTTCTACCCTTCCAAAAATTAAAGGAAAGTTGGTTTCATCTGATGACATCAACGTTTCTTTGTACATTTTAAATGAAGAACCTTCAGACATCACTGCCCAAAATTTAAAAATCGATATCACAGATATTAATACGTCACAAGCTATCTACAAACGAAATAGTGTTTATATAACATCTCCTGGAGAAATTCTTCCTAAAGCTATTTCAGATGCGTCTCTTACTGTTAGTGATGCACAAATTTTAAATATTCCACATGGCAATATTCAAGGAAAAGAATATTTTTACACATACTACTCATTAGCACCTCAAAATATTAGCCAAATTGATATACCTCTTAATGCAACCCTTAAATATAACTTAGTACTCACATTAGGAGGAAATACAGTTTCTATCCCATATACACATACGGTGGGAAGTGCCCGTCTTCCTATGTGTTCAGGGGATAATACACGTTATGAGCCTAGTTGGGGAAGTTTTAATGTTGATGCAAAAGGTATTTACACAAAAGCAAACCCAAAATTCAATCTTCCTACCCAAGTCGTGCGAAGAGCAGGAGAATTTCTCGTAACAGCGCATGATGCCAACAGCACACCAATTCCTTATGTTGATGAACTAAAAGCATCAACCGTCGTCGGTGTTGAACTGATTGATGCAGGGAAATTTCACAGTACCAAAGCAAGCTGTGATGAACCTTCTAGTGCAATTAGTGAACGAGTTTGGATTCCTTTTGTTGACGAAAATGGTGCAAAATCACAAGTTGAGTTTACAACAGCCCTTCAAAATGCCATTGATGAGAAAACAATTTCCATTACAAATATAAAAGATTACTTTAACGAAGCTCGTAAAAACACCGCTTTTAGAATACAGGTGAATGAACTGAACGATGATAATAATACGGTTATACAATACGTATACAATGCGGCAACCAATAAATACACTATAACTAATTTTACAGATTTAGTTCAAGTCTATGGTACATGTAAACAGCCTGTACGTAAATTTCCTTATGGACACAATAATACAAGCACAACCATACAAGTTGCCGAAGCATGTGGAAATGCAGGTAGCAAAGGTGTTGATTTCTTTACGCTCAGTAAATGTAACGAATGTATTTTAGGATACAACACTGTCTACATCTGTTCACGGGATAATTTTGCCACACGCCCTGAGAGTTTTAACATAAAACTGAGTGATCTCAATCAAACCAATAAAATACAAAAAGTACGTTTCGCAGATGATAGAACGGGTATTGTCACAACGGGTGAGCCAAATTCTGCTCCAGTACACATCGCCACAGGGTATAGCTATGGCTTTGATATCAATGCAACAACACACGACGATAATAATAACTCATCAGGCTATACAGCATTTTTCACCACATCGTCAACGAACGATAGAAATATCTCTTTTAACTGGAACCCTTCAATCCCTAATCCATCGTTATGCAATGACACCACCAGTAAACCACTCACTTTTAGTATGGTTAATGGTACAGTATCAAGTGAAGCGAACATTAGCAATGTCGGAGAATACCTTTTAGGCATGATTGATACAGAATGGACGGTTGTCGATAATAATCTTTCTCGTATGAGCCATCATAAATCTGTCAAAATAAATGGTACAACTTATAATGTAAGCAATTATTTTGTGGGTTCGGGCAACGCACTTGATTGTCTTAGTAGTAGTGCTGTCGTTCAAAACACAAGCACACTACCTTCTATTTCTGGAAGCTCTTTAACACGTATTAATGGTTGTTGGATTAGTAGTGAGCATAACAATACAGATGAAAACCTTAAATACCGTGATTATAATATTACAGCACATCCTTATCATTTTTTAATGCCCATTATTCCCTCACATGGCATGAGTGAAGACACAAACTTTACCGATGCATGGGTCTATATGAATGATTTAAATGATACGAATGATCTAACTAAAATTGCTGATATTAATGAGTCCATACATTTTAGAGGTGATATTATTGCTGCAGGTCATGATAATACTACCATGACAAATTTTGTCAAAGGATGCTACGCCAAAGATGTCAATCTTACCTTAGATCATAACTTTTCAAGAGTACCACCAGTCGAATACAATTATCGACTTTTTGATCTTAACAATAGCAATGAGGTCATTAGTATAGTCCCTCCTCAAACAGAAAGTCCTGGTCTTGCTAGTGCAATAGAAATTTTAGATGATGGCAATTTTACCAAGGATCTTATTGGTGCTGCTCGTATTAACCTTAATTTAAATTTTGATAGAAACCTTTCGTTACCTATTAATCCCATTATCGTCACATATAAGAGTTTAGATGTACAATGTAAAAATGATGAGGATAACAATTGTACCATGCAAGCAGACCTAAAAAGTAATCACACCACTGAGGGTAATTTAACTATGGAAGATACAAATCTTACCCATTATTATGGTCGAGTTTATTCAACTGATTACAGAGAAGAAAGCCCTATTGTAACGACCATTCGTTATGAAGTATATTGTGACCAGAATTGTAATCCTGATGATTTTAATATTACAGGAGTACAAAGTCCAACTTCTCTTCGATGGTACCAAAACACTTTACATGTAAATGCTGATGGCAATGTAACAACCAATGGATTTACATCGGTTGGTACGACATTAATTAATAATGCAAACGCCGCAACGTCAGGCAATATTGTCAATGGACTTGAAAACAATACGTTAAGCAATGCAACTGCCCCCTACACTGACCGTATTCAAATGCGACCCTCTTCATGGCTTTTGTATAACCTCTATAACCCAAATGCGATAACCAATGATTTTAACGTAGAGTTTATCAGTTCAGGTAATTGGGCAGGCGATGGGGAACTAGGTAAAACCGTTGATATTAATGCTACAAAACGAACTAACAGAAGGATGGAGTGGTAATGCGTTTAGCGATGTCAATGATAGAACTCGTTATTTCCATTGTGGTGATGGGCATTGTGGTGATGAGTTTACCCTTAATTCTCACACAAGTACAAAACAACAACGCTTTTGCCTTGCAACAAGAATCCATTTTAGCAGCACAAACAACAGCTGGAAGTATTTCTACCTATGCATGGGATAAAGATAGTTTTGATGCTACCAATCCTAAATTAAACCGATTATTTGTACTTGACGTTCCAGCAGGAGATGATGACTTTAACCGTTCAAATGGAACAACTCAACGGAGAGGTCATATCGGTGAAGATGGTAGACGAAAATTTCACAGTGTTATTACAAACGCAAATAATATCAATAATGCTAACCTAGATTCTGTAGATATATTTCATAACAAAGATACCGATATTAACACTAGCACTGAAGATGCCAAAACGCTTGATTATATACTTGATAGTAATTTAATACTATCTTCAACATTGCATTTTATAGGTGATGATGCAAATTATAATAGCGATACAATCAATAATTTTATTTTTGATAATGTAGGTCAAGGACAAAACAACCCAAGTAATATTAAAATGATAAAAATCACAGCTAAAGATGGCAATAAAGTTCTTTTTAATTTGTATACCTATACTTTTAATATTGGTGAATCTATCATTCAATCAAGGCCTTATCAATGAAAAAACGCTCCGCTTTTACCTTAATTGAATTGGTCATGGTCATTGTTGTTTTTGGAATTGTTGCAGGCATTGGGGCAGACATCGTTGCCGCTCTTTATGAAAATTATTTGCGAACTCGTGCAATTAATCGCTTGCAAAGTCAAAGTGAAATTGTTTTAGAACAAATTGCCAAACGTTTGCAACACCGCATCAAAAATAGTGTTCGAGCCAGTGATGACAATGGCGCAAATTGGGTAGCACTCTCAAGCAATGCAGCAACAAAACATTTCAATACCATTGAATGGATTGGTATAAGTAATGAGAGTTTTCTGGGTAAACATAATGGAATTTCTTTTGTTCCAGGATGGAGTGGACTTATTGATATGAACGATACAAATACCAGTCACAATACAAGAACGCTTTCCACACCAGGTAGCAGACTTGATTTTGCAAATGAAATTATAAAAGCACTTACAGACAATACTGTCGCTATGGACGGAACTGCTGGAACGCAACGTCCAGCTCTCTTTTTTAAAGGTGTAAAAGCGGGAATATTTACAAATTATTATGTGAACGCAACAAATGTAGCCAATAAGCCATATGGAAGACGTGTTCGTTGTGTTGGTAACGACTGTACAACATATCCAGATATTCTTCAACTTCATTCCAATAATGCTGTTGATGACTTAATTGACTATAATAGTGATGGTAATCCCAACGTATATGAACAATACTATCTTTCCCATAGTGCTTATACACTAAATCTTGTAAATACTGGAGTAAATGATTTTAATTTAACCCTTCGTTTTAATTACCAACCGTGGGAAGGCGAAACCTATGGAAATGGTACAGAGGCAGTCCTTGCTGAAAATGTCAGTACGTTTAGGATTCGTCAAGATGGCGATGTCATTCGCATGAAGCTCTGTATTCATGACAACAATCAAAGCGGTGATTTTGATTTTAGTGCGTGTAAAGAAAAGGTGATTTACTGATGCGTAGCGGATTTTCATTGATTACGGCAATTATTTTTATCGTTTTAGTGGCAACACTCTCCATGTTAGCCCTCTCCTTTTCAAGTTTCTCAACCAAACAAACGAGTGACCTTTTTCTTAGGGAACAAGCGGAGCTTTTGGTACAAAGTGGCACCGAGTTTGCACTTCTAGCAATTAGCGGACATGATATTAATGCTACCAGTAATTGTATAAATGCTATTAATGCGCCATACCCAACAGCGGCTGCGCCTCTTTTTGATATTAATATTACCATCAATTATATGGGAAGTGGTCTTCCTGCTGCTGGATGCAAGCTATTGAGTAATGCAGTCGTTACTGCGGATTCAAATATTACTGTCATTATAGATACTATTGTGACCGATCACAATGTCTCCACAGAGCCGATTCGTCTGCATCGTCGTACCATCCAAAAGCCGTAATTTCAGCCTTTAAACCTCCTTTTCATTTAAGGTTTTATTTGTTATACTGACCTTACAAACCCTTAAAAAAGGGAAGGAAAAGGAGACAAGATGAACACAAGTATCGTAGGAAAACAATTTGATTTGACCGAGCCCATCAAGGCTTACATTGAAGGAGCGGTTGATGCTCTTGGCAAATACAATTTAGATATTATCTCTGTGCGAACTGTGATCTCAGCAGATGAAAAAAATGGCAAAAAAGGCTTTAGTGTTGAATTTGCTATTAACATGGCGCATAAAAACACCGTTGTCATTCAACAAAAAGACAAAGATGTCTATGCAGCAATTGATTTAGCCATTGAACGTGCGAAAAAAGTCCTCCGCCGTCACCACGATAAAATGAATACGCATAAACCACTAGAAGGCATTGATGCGGTTTTAGAGGTGACTGAAAATAGCGAAGGAAGCGATGATGAAATCGTTCCAATGTGTCTTGACAGCTACAAACCTGTTGAAATTGAAGATGCCATGAATGAGCTTAAAGCTTCTGATAAACAATTTATTGTTTTCCACGACATGGAAGACAAATTTAGAGTGATGTATAAAAAAACCGATGGACGTTTTGGTCTTTATTAAGACCTTTGAATGAGGGGATTTTGCGTCCCCTCAATCCTGCTTTTTGCCTCTTTTAAAATTTCTTCATCACAACTCATTTCAAACCAAACCAGTTTTTTACCGCTTTGCATACTTCCTTCTACCACGTCTCCTCCTTGGCGGTACTTCAAATCCAACTCAGCAATCTCAAAACCATCCAATGTTTGAGAAAACTTCTCTAAACGCTCACTTTTGGCAAGATTGGTATACAAAAAGCAGTACCCCTTTAATCCATTGCGACTCACACGACCTCGCAACTGGTGAAGACTCGCAAGCCCTAAACGCTCTGCACCCACAATCACTATCGTCGAAAGCCTAGGAAGTGAAATGCCCACTTCTACGACGGTTGTCGAAATAAGAAGATTGCCCTTCTCTTTAAAGGCTTCTAAGATTTCCTCTTTGTTTTTTATCTTTACCGTACGTGACATAAACGCCCTCAAAGTTTTTTTCCCAAAAACCACGCCCCTCATCAATGGATTGGTAATTGATCACCTCACTCTCTTCCACAAGCGGATAGACGATGATGCATTGATGATGCTTTGAAATTTCTGCATGTATATGTGCTACCAAATCCTTAAAATGCTCTCTGCAAATCACTTTCGTGGTAATATCTTTGGGGTAAGGAAGCATTTTGATAAATGAAAAATCAACCAATGAAGATTGAATCATGCTGAGTGTCCTAGGAATCGGGGTGGCTGAAAACTGAATATAATGAGGATGCCACGCTTTTTTCGAGACCAATGTTGCAAGTAATGAGCGCTGTTTGGTACCAAAACGATGCTGTTCATCGACCATCACCAATGCGCATTGAGGAAGCTCTTTATACAACAAAGCATGCGTACCTATCATAAAATCAAACGCCTCCAAATTCTCTTTCACATCGCTCTCTTGCGTCACTAAAACACTCTTTACATGTAAAGGTAAAAATTTCTGTGCCTCTTCAAAAAGCTGTCGTGCTAGAACCGTTGTAGGTGCCATAAGGACTGATTTTTTAGGATAAGCCATCATCACTGAGCTTAAAATCACCATCGTTTTTCCACATCCAACATCACCCATCACCACCCTTTTTGTGGCATTTTCACCCAAAAAATCACGTTTAATCTCCCCAATGACCTTTTGTTGGTCTTGGGTTAAAGTAAAAGGAAGCGAGGCAATAAAAGCAGTTTCGTCCCCATCCAATTTAGCACACGAGGGAAATGTCACTTTTTTCATTGAGAGTTTTTTGAGGTAATTGTATATCTCTGTAAATTTTAAACATTTTTGTATTTCAGGAGGATATCCCTGTTTTTCAAAAGCACTTACCTCCTGTGGTGTAGGAAAATGCAAGCTTAAAAGGCTCTTAGCTTCTTTTACATGTAAGCCCTCATTTAAGAGAGATTCAAGGCTTAGGTGGCGTTTCATTAACTCCAAAACCGTTTTGTTTTGAAGTGGCGTTTTGTATTTGGGGATAAGTTGATTGATCTGTGTGATAATGCGTGGCTGGAGCATCTGTAAACGCCCATTTTTATAACTGATTTTTCCACTGACATAACATTCAACGCCTTGTTTAAAGAGTGCTTTTTGATAGGGTTTTGGCGCAAAGATCACCCCATCACATTGCATATTCCACACCTCGCAAAAAAGGAGCATCTGCAAGACTTTAGGGCTTTGTTTGATGGAAAGTATTTTTACATGTAAGGTATTATTCTGCTCCAAAAGAGGAGCAGAGGAAAGGTATGTATTTTCATATGAATGAGGCAGAAGCAGCGCTAAATCAAGCAGGGTTTGAATCCCTAACTTTTTTAAGCGCTCTGCTTCTATGGGATCAATGTCACTTTTTATCACGCTTTGTCACTATGGAAAAGCTAAGAGCGGTGATTTCATCGTGTTTTTTGATGAATTGATTGAGCTCTTCAAGACTTAAGGCTTCAATTTTTTCCAACTGTTTTTTAGAATGTCCTAGCTCATACCCATTGTAATACTCAAAAAAAGCACGAGAGAGTCTTTGGGAGAGTGTTTCATTGCGTAAAGGCTCACTGCCGAGCAAGAAGCGTTTCGCTTGGGCTAACTCTTCCGCACTTACACCCTCTTCTACAAAACGCTTAATCTCAGCGGCTACGATTTTCTTCGCTTCGTCTAAATTCTCATTTTTGGTTTGAAGATGCCCTGTAAAACTACTGTGGGATTTGCCAATGGACGTTCGGCTGTAACTTGAATACGCCAGTCCCCTCTTCACACGAATCTCTTCCATTAAACGGCTTCCAAAACCACTCTCACCTAAAATAAAACTCGCTACTTTGGCTTTATATGCCTCAACATCACCACTTTTCATATAAAAAGGTGCACCAAAATAGATATAGGCTTGCTCACTCTCTTTATCAATGACCAACTCTTTTGCATTTTTATTGGCATCAAAATAAGGCATTGCTTTGACCTTTCCATGACCCATTTCTAAAAGTAGTGGCATTAAAAGATGTTTTAATTCTTCAAGCTCAATATCGCCACCTGCAACAATAATCAAGTTTTCCAAATTCAAACGCTCTTTGTAAAAATGCTCAACATCCTTAAGTTTTAAGGCTTTAATGCTTTTTACATCTCCGCTATACGCATGGGCAAATGGCGTATTTTCAAAAATAAGTTTTTGAAGATTAAGGTTTGCGATGTAATCAAAATCGCTCTCTTTGCTTGAGAGCATTCCAAGGGTAAGCAATTTAATTTTTTCAAAACTCTCTTTGCTAAAGTTAGGGCTTTTTAAAAGCTTTTGAAGCATCTCAACACCATAAGAAAACTGCTCTTTCAGTGCTGAGACTTCAAACACAAGGGTTTCAACACCTGCGTAAGTATTCAAAGAAATAGCACGAAATTCCAAAGCTTCTGCAAAAGCAGTTGAGCCCATCTCTTTCGTTCCCTCACCGAGCATTCCTGCTGTAAACTTTGCAATGCCTGCATTACTGCCATCTTCCATACTGCCCGCATTTTTTACAACCAACTGTACTGAAACCAAAGGCAAGGAGCTCTCTTTTTCAAATACTACGGGAATATTGACACCCTTTACATTTATTTGACCTACTTCTTGTGCCACACCGACTCCTTGTAAAAAAATCATAATCACTAACCATATATTTTTCATGCAAATCTCTCCAAAATGGTATAGGAGGTATCTCGTTTTGCAGGAATAGAACCAATATCTTGAATCAGTTTCACCATTTCTGCTTGATTCATTGAATTGCTTGCACCCGCTGCTTTGACCACATTTTCTTCCATCATAGTGCTTCCCAAATCATTGGCACCAAACAACAGGGCTAACTGACCGATATAACTGCCTTGCGTCACCCATGAACTTTGGATATTTTTAAAATTATCCAAATACAAACGACTCACGGCTAAAAGCCTTAAATAGCGATTGGCGGATTGTTTTTTAATTTCAGGATGTTCCTCTTTAAGCTTGGTATGCGCACTTTGAAAACTCCACATGATAAATGCGCGAAAACCCTCTGTTTCATCTTGAAGCGTGCGAATTTTTTCCCAATGCTCCACGATCTCCTCATCACTTTCCACCGTTCCAAACATCATGGTAGCAGTGGATTTCATCCCGATTTGATGCGCTGCTTTATGCACATCCAACCATGCTTGAGCGCTTAGCTTCTTAGGAGCAATAATATCTCGTACCCTATCACTCAGTATTTCAGCACCCGCTCCGGGGATGCTAAAAAGCCCCTTTTTTTGAAGACGTAGCAAAACTTCTTTGTAGCTAATTTTTGAAATTTTAGCGATATAATCAATCTCTATGGCAGAAAATCCATGAATCGTTACAGTGGGATAATTGGTACTAATCCACTCTACCAAATCTTCATACCACTCAATTTTAAGTTTCGGATGCACCCCACCTTGAAATAAAATCTGTGTCCCACCAATAGCCAAAAGCTCTTCAATCTTTTTGCCAATCTCTTCATAAGAGAGGACATACGCCTCATTCTCATCTTTAGCGTGGCGATAAAACGCACAAAATTTACAATCCACCCAACACACATTCGTGTAATTTATATTTCTATCAACGATAAATGTGGTGATATTTTCTGGATGCAGTTGCATCTTTCGCTCATACGCCATTTTCCCTAGCGTATTAAAATCAGCCTCTTGAATCAGGCGTACTGCTTCTTCGTTACTCATTCGTTTCATTCTAACCCTTTTTACCCATCTGCGCTGTTATTAAACTTGTTATTGGAACCACACTTAATCCTACAAAAAAAGCAATGGCATCCAAACGTTCGTGGCGTATTAAAAAAAGTACCACTAAAAAAAGTATGCCATACGCCAATAAACGATACAGTGAAAATGCACTTTTATAACTAAGCGCAAGGTTTTTAAAACTCGATTTGATACTTGAAGGAGCGTGTTGGCTTACCTTTGTTGTATCTTTATCATCGTTGTCATCATCATCGTCATTTTCGTCATGATACAAATGCTCAAATTTATCTTCAGGAATATGACCCGATTCTAAGCGATTTTGCACCATTTTTTGATACGAATAAAACGATGCAAAAGTAATGAATAAAGAGCTTAAAAAAGCCAATTGCGTGTTTAGCAACCACTCATCGCCTAAAAATAAAGCAAGAAGTAGAACACCCACATCTGCGATAAGATAAAAACGTAAAAGCTTAGTTGTTATTGGTTTCATCAGTCGGTGTTTGCTTTTGATATTTTTTATAACGCACATCATCTTTTAGTTCATCTAAAGATTGTACATTTTTTTTGTAGGCTTTATAGATATTTAAAATCGCACCACCAATACCCCAAAAAAACACCTAACCAAAAAAAGCCATTCATAACCGAACCAATGACGCATAAGCCAACCAAGCCCAATACCCATTAAAATCGCAACGACAATAGAAACCCCTAAGGAAAGGTTTTCTGCCCCTTCGATTAATTTACCATATTTTGGTTTCTCTTTTTCACTCATGCAATCTCTTTTAATACTTTTTGTGCTGCTTCAATCGTCTCTTCTATCATCTCATCACTTATAGCATCACAAATAAAGGCTGTTTCAAATTGAGAGCACGCAAAATAAAATCCCTCTTGAAGCATTCCTTGATGAAAAGCCGCAAAGCGTTTGGTGTCTGATTTTAGAGCATCCTCAAAATTTTTCACGGGTTTATCGTTAAAAAAGAAACCAAACATCGAGCCAATCGCACCGACTTGCAGAGGAATTCCAACGTCATTTGCGGCCTCTTTTAAACCCTCAACCAGTCGTTTTGCCTTTGCTTCCAATCTTACATGTAAAGAGTCATCTTCGATGATTTGCTCTAAAGAAGCAAGCCCAGCTGCCATTGCCACAGGATTTCCGCTGAGTGTTCCTGCTTGGTAGACGGGGCCATCAGGCGAGAGTTTATCCATAATGTCTGCACTTCCACCAAATGCACCCACAGGCATACCACCACCAATGACTTTACCAAACGTCACCAAATCAGGCACGGTTTTGTAAATTCCTTGCGCACCTTTTAAAGAGGCTCTAAATCCACTCATAACCTCATCAAAAATCAAAAGCGTTCCATGCTGATCACACAAGCTACGAAGTTCTTCTAAAAACGAAGCATCCGCAGGCACAAAACCCATATTTCCAGCAATAGGTTCAATAATCACACACGCGATATTCGAAGAGTTCTCAAAACATTTTTTAACACTCTTGATATCGTTGTATTTTGCAAGGAGCGTATGCTTGGTCAAATCCGCAGGCACACCCGGTGAGCTTGGGCTTCCAAAAGTCACCGCTCCGCTTCCTGCTTGAACTAAAAGCGAGTCGCTGTGTCCATGATAACATCCCTCAAATTTGATAATATCATCTTTACATGTAAAGCCTCGAGCAAGACGAATCGCACTCATCACCGCTTCGGTTCCACTGCTGACAAAACGAATTTTATCAATGTTCTCAAAAAGAGAGCAAATACGCTCTGCCAGCTTTGTCTCCGCTTTCGTGGGTGCTCCAAAACTAAGACCCTTTTTAACCGCTTTAATAACCGCTTTTTCAATCACTTTATTGGTATGCCCAAAAATCAACGGCCCCCAACTTTGCACATAATCCACATAAGCATTTCCATCTACATCGATAAGATGCGCACCCTTACCTTTTTTAATAAATAGCGGTGTTCCACCTACACTTTTAAATGCACGCACAGGAGAATCGACACCTCCTGGAATCACATGACGTGCTTTTTCATACGCTTTTATACTTTTATCGTATTGCATTCTACGTGTCCTTAATTTTTTTAAAATTTTACTCAATATTTCTAAACAAACTACTTTTTTACTTCGCTAGAGACGTAATAATATAAACTATCAATCTCTTGCCACGTTAAGAAATAGGTTGGCATTACTTTGTGTTGTGTTGTTAACGCATAGAAAAAACGCTCTTTGGAAAGGTTGGTAATATTAGGGGCTTCAAGCTCTTTTTTTTATTTTTATTGGTAT
>JAJOKG010000020.1 GCA_021206415.1 Sulfurospirillum sp.
GCGTTTTTTGAATCTCTTCGGTAGTTATTTTATCGCGAAATTGAATTTTCGCATCGACTTCGAGTTCGCTCTGAGAGACATTCTCTAGTCCTTTAATGGCAGAGCTGGTGTATTTTTGAATTTTTTGAGATATCAAGTGGTTCTATGCGACCATTACGCTTTTGTACGGTGAGCATTATATAAAGACCCTTTTAAATATTTTATCGACGTTTTTGGTGTAGTAGGTGTAGTCAAAACACTCTCTAATTTCCTTTTCGCTGAGTTTGGCTCTTAAGTCCTCATCGCTTAAAAGGTTTTGAAGGTATAGGCTCTCTTTGTTCTCATTGAGAGCTGGTTTGCCTTGCTGTAAATCTGCCCAGACTTTCATAGCATTGCGTTGAACGATTCTATAAGCATCTTCACGAGAAACACCTTTAAGAGGAAGTTCAAGTAAAATGCGTTGAGAAAAGACAAGTCCACCTGTAAGGTTAAGATTTTTCATCATATTTTCTGGGTATACCACAAGTTTTGAGATAACGCTGTTGAGTCTGTGTAACATGAAATCGGTGGTAATAAATCCATCAGGCAAGATAAAACGTTCAACAGAACTATGGCTAATATCTCTCTCATGCCATAATGCCACATTCTCCATTGCTGGGATGGCGTAAGATCGAATCATACGACACAGTCCTGTAATGTTTTCGCTAAGGACGGGATTGCGTTTGTGAGGCATTGCAGAGCTTCCTTTTTGACCTTGCTCAAAAAACTCTTCACATTCATAGACTTCCGTTCGTTGGTAGTGACGTACGGCTACAGCAATCTTTTCACAACTTGAGGCCAAAAGCGCTAACGCATTCATCAAAGCAGCATAACGGTCTCGTTGAATCACTTGGTTGGACACAGGCGCTGGTTTCAATCCTAACGCTTCACACACGAGTTCTTCAAGCTCAATCGGAGAGTGTGCCATATTGCCCATGGCGCCACTGATTTGTCCTACGGAGATAACATCCATAACATTCTCAAGATTGATCAAACTTCGTTTAATCTCTTCATACCAAATAGCAAGCACCAACCCAAAGGTAATTGGCTCTCCATGAATACCATGGCTTCGTCCAACCATTAAGGTCATTTTGTGTTCCATAGCTCTTTTTTTCAAAGATTCCATCAAAATTTTTACATCTTCAATGATTACATGTAAAGAGTCACGCATTTGAAGAGCCACGGCAGTATCAATACAATCTGAGCTGGTCATTCCGTAGTGTACCCATCTGCTCTCTTCGCCTAGACTATCTGCCACACTGGTTAAAAAAGCAATGACATCGTGACGAGTGACTTTTTCAATCTCATCAATACGGGCAATGTCAAATTTTGCATTGTTTACAATTTTCTCACAGTCGCTATCAGGAATCAATCCTAATTTATTCCATGCTTTCGTGGCGGCTTTCTCAACTTTGAGCCATGCATCGTATTTTGCTTCAATTGTCCAGTGCTTCTTCATCTCTTCTCTAGCGTAACGCTCTACCATCTTTTGTCCTTATCTGTTTGTGATTTTTCTGTGATAAAATACCACGAAGTTATCTGTAAAATCGTCTTTTCTGCGATGGAGAATTTTAACAATTTCGGACTAAAAA
Source organism: Sulfurospirillum sp. (assembly GCA_021206415.1). GTDB lineage: Bacteria > Campylobacterota > Campylobacteria > Campylobacterales > Sulfurospirillaceae > Sulfurospirillum. Next base: position 1,611 of record JAJOKG010000020.1, read on the forward strand.
AGGGTTGAATTTTGGCGTATACTTTAAAAAAATATCTTCTTGAAAAACCCACTCCTGCCTTTCGATTTCTCATGGATACCTTAGGGGTGAACATGAAAGAGGCACAAAAAATTATCGATAAACGGCGTGTTTTTGTTGAAGAGGAGCAACTCTTAAGAAAATCTACCCTGATTTCGGGCAATATTAGTGTGGTTGTTTTTGAGGGTGATTCTAAAGGATTGCGTCCTATCTTTGAAACAGAAGATTTTGCGGTGTTTGAAAAACCCAGTGGCGTGATGATTCATCCTAGAAAGCGAAGCGATGGTTATACGTTAATGATGAGATTAAATCGCTTTACGGGAAGGATGCTAACGCTGCACATCGCATTGATAAAAGTACGAGCGGTTTGGTTTTGGTAGGAAAAAACAAGCAAGCTGAAATTGCACTCAAAGAGATTTTTGCGACACGTAAGGTTCAAAAGAGTTATATCGCATTGGTGAAAGGGCATATGAAAGAGGAACTTTTTATTGATGAAAAGTTAAAGCGTGATGTTGAAACGAGTCAAATTCGTCTGAAAGTTCATGTGGATGAGAGAGGCAAAGCTTCTCAAACCAAAGTGATTCCCCTCCACTATTTTGAAGATAAAGATGCGACACTGGTACAAGCTTTTCCTTACACAGGGAGGCAACATCAAATTCGTGTTCACTTGTTCCACGTGAAACATCCCATAGTGGGTGATATGATTTATGGGGTAGAAGAAGAAGATGCTGAGCGTTATTTGGATGGAAGCATGAGTGCAGAAGAACAGTATGAAAAGACATTGAGTTCACGGCTTCTTTTGCATGCTTATTCGCTCTCGTTTAACTTTAAAGGGGTTGATTATACGATAGAGTCTACCGTAGATGTTAAAAATGAATTTTATACATTAATGAAAGGTTGAAATGAAAAAAGTTTTTTTTAATGAAGAGAGTGTCACTCCTACTAAAATAGTCTGTGTGGGACGTAATTATGTGGAGCATATTTATGAGCTAAAAAATGAAATGCCTACTTCGATGGTTTTATTTATAAAACCTAATTCTGCACTGAGTTTGGAACTGCTAACACTTCCACAAACACCTTTACATTATGAAGGAGAAATCTGCTTTATGATACGTCATGGTGTGATTGCAGGAGTGGGTTTTGGATTGGATTTAACTAACCGAGCTTTGCAAAGTGAGTTAAAAGCAAAAAGGCTTCCGTGGGAGCGTTCTAAAGCATTTGATGGTGCCGCTGTTATGAGTTCGTTTGTAGGTATAGAAACTTCTGATATTGCAAAACTCTCTATGCAACTCTGGATAAATGGTGTGTTAGTTCAAGAAGGTGGTGTTGATGTGATGATCTATAAACCAGCGCAGATTCTTGAAGAGATTGCTACATTTTCAACGTTGATGGATAATGATATTATAATGACTGGTACACCTAAAGGTGTTGGAAGTTATGAGCGTGGTGATAGATTTGTGGGGAAGATTTTTCGAGCTTCTGAAGAGATTATTTCACACGAATGGATAGCGCATTAATCTTTACATGTAAAAGAGATTTTACATGTAAAGATGCTAGTTCTCTTTTGTAAAAAGGACTTTGATAAGTCCTCCTACTCCAATAATAATAACAATGATTAAAAAACCAATTTGCGACCAATCAAGCAAGGTCATTTTTTTGTTCCTTATCTTTGAGCTGACCACACGCTGCGCTAATGTCCAAACCTTTTGACTGGCGAATGGTACAAAGCACACCATGATCTACAAGATACTGCTGAAACGCTATCATATCTTTGGTACTAGGGCGATCAAAATCACTTCCTGCATGAGGATTAAAATAGATAAGATTGACTTTGGCTTTTATGCCATGTAGAAGCTTCACCAGCTTTTTAGCGCTCTTTTGGTCATCGTTAACCCCCTTCATGACCAAGTACTCAAACATAACCCGTTTACGAGCGTCTATGGGGAATCCTCGAACGGCATTCATAATAGATTCAATATTATAGGCTTTGTTAATAGGCATCAATTTTTGTCGTAAATCGTCATCCACGGCATGAAGTGAAATAGCAAGTAAAATACCTAAGTCCATTTTGCCCAGCTTTTCAATTTGTGAGCTTAACCCACTTGTAGAAATCGTTTGTCTACGAGGAGAGATGGAGAGTCCATCAAGATCGCTAAAAATACGAACAGCTTTACTCACGTTAGTTAAATTATCCAGCGGTTCTCCCATCCCCATATAAACGATATTTACACGTCTATTTTCCGCAATAGCGTTATCTCGTTTAATCATTAAAACTTGTGTGGTTATCTCTCCAGCTGTCAGGTTTCGTTTAAAACCACTTTTGCCTGTTAAACAAAAAGCACACCCTATTTTACATCCCACTTGTGAAGAGATGCAAATCGTATAGCGTGCATGATGAACTAATTTTCCTTCTTCATCCACCTGTTCTTGCTTCATAGGCAGCAAAACGGCTTCAACGGTTTGATTATCTTTGAGTGCAAAAAGATATTTTTTACTGCCATCGCAACTCTCTTCAATCGTTACTATACGTAAAGGATCAAGATAATATGTTTCATTGAGTTGCTCTTTAAGTTCTTTGGGTAAATTTTTCATCTCATCAAAAGATGTGACATATTTTTGATACAACCATTGATAAATTTGTTTGGCTCTAAAAGCAGGTTTAATAACTTCAGATAATTCTTCTTTTGATAAATCAAATATATTTTCTTTTTCCATAATACCTCAAATTTTCATATTTTTTTCTACATGTAATGTGATTAATGCTTTTGCTTTTGCGTGATTTTTTAGAAAATCATCGTGTGCATTTTCATTACAATAATTGGTAACAATAAATAAACCAGAACAGGGTAGATTGAAATGGTTTGCAACACTTAAGATAGAGAAAAACTCCATATTTTCAATGTCTCTATCATTTTCTAACATCTTTTTTGCTAACGCTTCGTTGGTTGTAATGTAATTGCTTGAATTGACATTGACCAACGGATGAGTTGTTCCACGTGAAACATGGGGGATTTTTGTTTCTATTATCGTTTGCAGAGGCGTATAACACGTATCTTGTAAAAAAGCCAATTCAATATTACTGGCATTGTGACTTAAGAGAATATCAAGAGGGCAAATTTTCCATAGCTTCCCGCCGTCCCTACAAAAAATAAAAAAGCAGGTTTTTCCTCTAAAATGTATTGTGTAAGCGTTATTGCACTTTCCACTAACCCTACACCAACTGGTTTTGCAAAGTCAAATGTTTCATTTCGTCCAGCACATAGAATCATAATCTCACCGCAATTCCCTCAGCTTTGAGGTAGTGTTTTAAATCCATAATATCAATCTCTTTAAAGTGAAAAATGGAGGCAGCCAGTGCTGCATCAGCCCCATTAACAAAGGCTTCTTTAATATGTTCCATACTTCCCGCTCCACCACTCGCAATCACAGGGATATTAAGCATAGAACTCATTTGAGAGGTGAGCGGAATATCATATCCATTCTTGGCACCATCGCAATCCATAGAGGTTAAAAGAATCTCTCCAGCACCTCTCTGGGCAGCCTCTTTTGCCCAATCCAAAGCATTTAATCCTGTATCAATACGTCCACCATTGACATAAACGTGCCATGAATCACCTGTACGTTTTGCATCTATTGCAACGACAATACATTGAGACCCAAAACGTTTTGCTGCTTCGTTAATAAAATCAGGATTTGCAATAGCTGGAGAATTAATACTGACTTTATCACACCCTACATGTAAAAGTTTATAAATATCTTCTAAGGTTCGAATGCCTCCCCCAACAGTTAGGGGAATAAAAACTTCACGGGCGACCTTCTCAACAATATCAACAATTGTTCCCCTACCCTCATGGCTTGCGGTGATATCTAAAAATGTCAATTCATCCGCACCTTCATCGTTGTAGCGTTTTGCAATTTCAACAGGATCCCCCGCATCTTTAAGTCCTACGAAATTAACGCCTTTGACAACACGTCCATTTTTGACATCTAAACAGGGAATAATACGTTTTGCAAAATGCTCCATAAGGCCTCTTTTTTTAGTAAATTAAGTTAAAAAATGATAGCGAAAGAATTAAAAAAAACTTCTGAAAATCTTAAGTACACTCTAAACTAACAAGTTTATAAGTAAAGATTGAGTACAATCACTCAAACTTAGAAAATATAGGGTGCAAATTGATAGAAGCAAAAAAAGAAATTTGGCCAAAATTTTTTAAAAGATACAACTGTTGTAAGTAAAATCATCCAATCGATGCCCCAGAATAGCAGGAAACTGATTGAAATTGGGCCTGGATTAGGTGATTTGACGCAAGCGCTGTTAAGGGTAAAACCTGTAATAGCCTATGAAGTCGATGAGGACTTGTGCGTTTATTTGAGAAAACAATATGCGACGAAGCTAGCAGAAGGGCAATTGACATTGGTACAAACCGATGTTTTAAAGCAATTTGAAAAAGGATCGCTCTGTGAGGAGCCTTACGATTTGGTTGCTAATTTGCCCTACTACATTGCTACGACAATTATTTTGGAAGCTTTGGAAGACCAGAATTGCAAATCGATGATTGTAATGGTTCAAAAAGAGGTGGCAGAGAAATTTGCTGCACTTCCAAAAACAAAAGAGTTTACCTCTTTGGCGATTTTGGCACAAAGTATTGGGACGGCTACCATACTTTTTGATGTACCTCCAGAATCGTTTGAACCACAACCTAAAGTGGTGTCGTCTATTCTCAAAATTGACAAACAAACAGAGTTTGTTGATGGAAAATTTTCTGGTATTTTTGAAAATAATGAACAATTGCAAAAATTTAAAAAGTATTTGCGATGTTCCTTTCAAAGTCCTAGAAAAACTTGGTTGAGAAATATCTCTTCTGAGTTTGATAAATCGTGTGTTTTACATGTAATGCACGAACAAAATCTTCCAGAAACGATTCGTTCTCACGAAATTGGCGTCTTGTCTCATCATCTACTATTAAAACATTAAGGTTGAATGATGCAAGAAAACGAAGTAACGCAACAACAAAACAGTAACGAAAAACAAGTGAAAGAGAATGTGCAAAAACATTCAAAACCAAAGCAATCACCACAGGCTAACACAACAAACAAAGAAGTGAGTCAAAACACTCAGAATAACACCCCTGAAGTAGCCGGTGAGCATGCCCCTAAAAAACGCAATAATCGTAGACGAAAAAATAATAATAAAGCACCAACCGCTTCTATCGAGGGGAATGAAGTCTGGCAACGGGATATGAAAAAAAGCCATTGAAGCCAATCAAAAAAATGCACAAAGAACGCCTTAATAAAGCTCCTATTGTTGAGCAAAACTCCAAAGGGAAAATTAAAATTACACCTTTAGGTGGTCTTGGTGAAATTGGCGGAAATATTTGTGTTTTTGAAACAGAAAACTCTGCCATCATTCTTGATGTAGGCATGAGCTTCCCAAGTGAAGATATGCACGGTGTTGATATTTTAGTGCCTGATTTTAGCTATTTGCGACAAATTAAGAAAAAAATTGCTGGAATTATTATTTCACATGCCCATGAAGATCACATTGGAGCCATCCCGTATTTATTTAAAGAGATGCAATTTCCACTTTATGCGACACCTCTTCCTTTAGGTATGATTTCTAATAAATTTGATGAACACGGGCTTAAAGGGCACAAAAAGTATTTTAGACCTGTTGAAAAGCGAAAAGTGTATAAGATTGGAGAGTTGAATTGAAGTGGATTGATATTATCGCACTCAATTATTGATGCCTCGGCTTTGGCTATTACCACAGAGGCTGGAACGATTATGCACACGGGTGATTTCAAAATTGACCATACGCCTATTGATGGGTATGTGACTGATTTAAATCGTTTTTCAGATTATGGTGAAAAAGGGGTTTTATGTTTAATGAGCGATAGTACCAACTCTTATAAAGAGGGGATTACCCGTTCAGAGAGTACTGTTGGCAAGACATTTGACTCTATTTTTTCTAAAGCAAAGGGACGTGTCATCATGTCCACATTCTCTTCAAACATCCACAGAGTCTATCAGGCGATAGATTATGGTTTGAAGTATGGACGAAGGGTGTGTGTGATTGGGCGTTCTATGGAGCGTAACCTTTTTACAGCAATTGATTTAGGTTATATTCAACTCGATAAAAGTATTTTCATTGATCCGCATGAAGTCAATAAACACAACGATAAAGATGTTTTAATTGTGACCACCGGAAGTCAGGGAGAGACGATGAGCGCTCTGTATCGTATGGCAACAGATGAGCATCGCCATGTAAAAATTAAACCCACCGATCAGATTATTATCTCTGCAAAAGCGATTCCTGGTAATGAGGGAAGTGTTTCTAAAGTGTTGAACTTCTTACTCAAAAGTGGCGCAAATGTAGCATATCAGGATTTTAGTGAGATTCACGTAAGTGGTCATGCCGCTCAAGAAGAACAAAAGCTTATTTTACGATTGACTAAACCAAAATTTTTCCTTCCAGTGCATGGTGAGTACAATCACATTACAAAGCATAAAGAAACAGCAATGCAGTGTGGGATTCCTGAGCGAAATATCTATTTGATGAGCGATGGTGATCAAGTTGAGTTGTGTGCAAAATATATTAAAAAAATTAAAACCATTAAAACAGGTAAAGTGTTTATTGATAACCAAATTAATCAACAAATTGCGGATGATGTCGTTATTGATCGTCAAAAACTTGCTGATTCTGGTTTAGTGATGTTAGTGATTCAGTTAGATAAAAGTGAGCATAAACTGATTGCTAAACCAAAAATTATTAGTTATGGGTTGGTCTCTGATAGAGAAGATAAAGCATTTTCCATTGAGATGGAAGGGGTCATTGATCAGTTTATTGTGAATGCAAAAGTTGAATTATTAGAGAATGCTCGTGCCTTAGAAAATGAGTTACGTCAAGTTGTCCGTAAACATATTTATCGACAAATGAAAAAGTATCCAACCATTGTGCCAACAATTTTCATGATGTAATAAGGCTGAAAATGGAAGATTTTAAAGCAATTGCCAAAGAGGTTTTAGAACTAGAGGCGCAGGAGCTATTAAACGCTGCACGCTGTATTGGCGAAGAGATGAGCGAGGCAACCCATTTGGTTGCCAATCTTAAGGGTAAGTTGATTGTAACAGGGGTAGGCAAAAGTGGGCTGATTGGTGCGAAGATTGCTGCGACACTTGCCAGTACAGGAACAAGCAGTTTCTTTTTACACCCCACTGAAGCATTGCATGGTGATTTGGGAATGATTGGGAAAGAAGACGCTGTGTTAGCGATTAGTTACAGTGGTGAGAGTGAAGAGTTGATTAAAATCTTGCCACATATCAAGCGATTTAATATTCCTCTTATTGGTATGGCTCGTACCAAAGAGTCTTCATTAGGGCGTTATAGCGATATTTTTATCCCTTTACATGTAAAGAAAGAGGCGTGTCCTTTGGATGCTGCTCCAACCTCGTCTACAACGCTCACATTAGCGCTTGGTGATGCGTTAGCTGTTTGTTTAATGAAAAAGAAGAATTTTCAAAAAGAGGATTTTGCTTCATTTCATCCAGGCGGAAGCTTAGGAAAACGTCTTTTTGTTAAAGTACAAGATTTAATGCTGAAAGAAAATTTGCCTATTGTTCAAAAAGAGACAAAACTTAAGGATGCTATTCTTAAAATGAGTGAAGGACGTTTGGGCAATGTTCTTATTACAGATAAAAATAACATTTTGTTAGCAGTATTAAGTGATGGTGATTTACGTAGAGCTTTAATGCGGGATGATTTTAGTATGGATGTTAGTGCCTATGAGTATGCAAGTAAAAATCCAAAAAGATTAGAGGATGAGACGCTTTTAGCCAGTGATGCCTTAGCGTTTATTGAAAAACATAAAATACAACTTTTAGCGATTACGGATAAAGTAGGGATGCTTAAAGGTGTATTACATATCCACCATTTAGTGGAAGCAGGAATAAAATAGATGGAATTAATGAGATTAAATAAAATGATTTCGCATAACACGCACTATTCAAGGCGTGAGGCGGATGAGCTTATCAAAGCAGGTCATGTCAAAGTTGATGGCAACGTTGTGCAAGACCTTTCGACACAAGTGAGTTTTAAAAACAAAATTGAATTAAATGGCAAAGCTTTGTTTGAGAAGCATGGTTATTCGGTTATTGTGTATCACAAACAAAAAGGTGAGTTAGTGAGTAAGAAAGATGACCGTGGTCGTAAAACGATTTATGATACGCTTCCTTCAAAATTTGCGCATTACCTAAGTGTTGGACGGCTGGATTTTGCCAGTGAAGGATTGTTATTGCTGTGTGATTCTCCCTCTGTAGTATCGGCTTTGATGCATGGGGATTTAGAGAGGGTTTACTATGTAAAAATTAATGGTTTGGTCAGCCCTGCTATGGAAAAAGCGATGCAAGAAGGACTTTCTTTAGAAGATGCCCGTAGAGGCGGACATGTAAAAAGTGAAATTCATGCGATGGATTTTGCGCCGTTTGTCAATTATCGTATTATTAAAAACTCCCCTACTTTTTCAACGATTAAAGTAACGATTAATGAAGGAAAAAATCGAGAGCTTAGACGTTTCTTCGGTTATTTTGATGTTGATGTTGTGGATTTAAAACGTGTGAGTTATGGGAAAATTGATTTGGGAATGCTCAAACCTGGCAAACATCGTTTTTTTAGTGCAAGTGAATATACTGCTTTGCGTGATTATCTTGAGTATGTGAAGAAAGAACAAGGCAATGATCAATAACTTTGCCCTCTTCTTTCGCCCCAAAGAGATTGAAGAGCTTTCCGGACAAAAGCATCTGAGTGGTGAAAATAGCCCTTTTCGTAAACTTTTAAAGTCAGGCTCTATGAGCCATTCTCTCTTTTTTGGTCCAGCAGGTGTTGGCAAAACAACGCTGGCACGCATTGTTGCCAATACCTTGCAACTCCCTTTTTACGAGCTGGATGCCACCAGTATTAAGGTGGAAGAGATTCGTAAAATTCTCTCACAATACCGAGGTGCTCTTCAAAAACCACTTATTTTTATTGATGAGATTCACCGTCTTTCTAAAACACAACAAGAAGTGCTTTTACTGCCTATGGAAAATCATGAAGCGATTGTTATTGGTGCATCCACAGAAAATCCCTATTTTGTGCTCAGTTCTGGCATTCGTTCACGCATGATGCTCTTTGAGTTTTATCCTTTAGAAATGAAAGATATGGAAGCCATCTTAGAGCGAGTGCATGAGAAAATTGAGTTTCAAATCGACGAAGAGGCTCGAGAATATTTGATACGTTCGAGTGCAGGCGATAGCCGTTCCCTTCTCAATCTTCTTGAATTTGCGCTCAAAGTGGATTTACATGTAAACATGCAAACCCTTAAAGCCTTGCGCCCAAGTGCCCTTAAAGATGGCGTGAGTTCGGACAATACCCATTATAATCTAATTAGCGCCATGATCAAAAGTGTGAGAGGCTCCGATGTGGACGCTGCACTTTACTATCTTGCGCGTTTGATTGATGGAGGCGAGAGTCCTGATTTTATCGCCAGGCGGTTGGTTATTTTGGCGAGTGAAGATATTGGAAACGCAAATCCAAACGCACTCAATCTTGCCTCAAGTACGCTAATGTCTGTGAGTAAAATCGGTTATCCAGAAGCACGCATTATCCTCTCACAATGCCTGATTTACCTTGCGTGTAGTCCAAAATCTAACAGCGCTTATAACGCGATTAATCAAGCGTTAGCGTATGTTAAAAATGAAAAAGCACTCAACGTGCCTGAACATCTTAAAAGCCCCTCCCCTAAAGGTTATCTCTATCCGCATGATTTTGGTGGTTGGGTTGAGCAAGATTACTTGGAAAAACCTCTTCATTTTTATGATAATTTGCCGATAGGATTTGAAAAGACTATGGCGGAGTGGTTGTTTAAAATTAAAACAAAAGATAACAGTACTGCAAAAGCGTGAGTCTATGAGATTTTGTTTGTTAAAGGTTAGATAATGGAAATCAGCACGGCTTCTTTGCTCGCAAATCAACTTCAAACACTTGATCCTAAAGCAAATGCGAAGGAGAGTGCAACTAAAATTATTCAAGAGCATGCAAAAAGAACTTCCTTTTTTTAACATCTCCACAAAAAAGTATACCTAACAATGCACAAGAAGTTATTGGAACATTACTTGGTGCAGCAGTCAGTGAAGCAAAGTCAAAAAGTGCCATTTTTGAGATACTGCAAAATCATCAACTTTTCAAAAATATGGGTAATTTCGCAGAAGATATCAAAACGCTTCCCTCTTTAATTAAGCCTGATGCTATAACCACAAAACCTTTAGCTCTTTTGGAGCTGTTTACCAAAAATATACAAATGATTGATGGGAAAGTTCTCGCACAACAGGTAAATCATTCAGGTATTTTTTTTGAATCGAAATTAGCGCAAGAAGCAACTCAAAAAGGGGTAGAAACCCTTTTGAAAGAGTTGACGAACAACATTCAAACCCTTTTAAAAGAGACAACACAAGCAAATGCTAGCATACCGCGCGATATAGCACCTCTTTTGGAACAGCTTAGTCAGACTTCATCACTCTCTACGAAAGAGTCTCAGGAGGGCTTAAAACAGCTCCTAGAGCTTTTTAGGCAAAATATTAAACAAGAGCAAGCACTTGTTCCATCGGGTAGTTTTAAAGAGGTTTATACGAATGTGCAAAAGCTTGATTATGCGCTGAAGCAGATGGATTTAATCGGCTCAAAAGTGCAAAATTATCCAGCTTCGATGAATGTAGAACAAAACTTTACCACTCAAGTCAAAGTGCTTTTAGAGCTTATTAAAGAGCAGTTGCCCGCCTTAAATCTTAAGGTGATTCAACCTCAGGTGGATCAGCTCTTAGCCAAAGAGAGCCTTTTAAAAAGCCCTCTTGATCCATTAACGCTCACTAAAGAGGTTTTAGCCCAGCCTCTTCCTTTAGAGGCAAAAGAGAGCCTGGCTCAAACGCTCGTCATGCCCTCTTCTTTAAGTCCATCGGCATCGCAACTTCCCCAAACGGTTGAAGAGGCGCTTCAGTTGGTGGTGAATCGTTTAAAGGCACAAATAGAGCTTATGGAGCCTACTACCATCAAGCATGCCGATTTTTTAGAGAAAGCAAAAGGGTTGGAAAAAGAGATTCATGCGTTAATTAAGCCTGAATTGTTTGTAGGAAAGGCGATGGCTCAAAAACTCTCCTTAGACCCTACGGATGTGGAGCTTTTGAGCGATATGAAAGGGGTGCTTACCAAGCTCAATCACTCGCTTTCTCTCTCAGGGCAAAACAAAGAGGCTTTGGAGATTACCAATCGTCTTTTGACGCAAATTGAGTATCATCAACTTGTTTCGTATGTGAGCAGTTCCACGCATTTGTATATTCCTTTTAGCTGGGACGGTTTAAAAGGTGGGTCTATGATGATGAAAAAAAGCAGTGATGAGCAGTTCCATTGCCAATTGGATTTGGATTTGGAAGCGTATGGCAAACTTAATATGATGCTCATTCTTTCCAATGAAAAATACATTGATATGACGATTGCCACACAAAAAAAAGAGTTAAGCGATAAGCTAACACACCATCTGAGCTTACTCAAACGAGCTTTTAATGAAGTAGGACTCATCACAGGAAATGTGAAGATGTTAGAATACAAAGATGTTGAGCGGGTTAAAAAGGATTATTTTAAAGGCGAAGAACTTCAATTTGGGATTAACATAACCATATGAGCACACAAACATCCAAAACACAAAAAGCCGTTGCGCTTAAATACGATAGAGAAAAACAGGGTGCGCCCAAAGTGGTCGCTTCAGGCAAGGGTGAAGTGGCAAATAATATTATTAAATTAGCGCAAGAACACGATATTTTTATTAAAAAAGATGCCGATTTGGTTGAGCTTCTCTCAAAGATTGAAATCAACAAAGAGATTCCTCCAATGCTCTATAAAGCCGTAGCGGAAGTCTTTAGTTTTATCTATAAAATTACCAACGATAAACGTCAATAATCTTACATGTAACGATTAAATCCCTCGCAGTTTCAAGCTCAAAAGCCTGCATATTCATGTAATGCGATATAGCTTTTATGCAACGCATGTGCACTAGGTAGATAATCCCAGCCATCTTTTTTTCGATGATTGATTTTAAAGTTTGTTGCAGCAGGAATGACGTTAAAGCCAAAATGCTCATAGAGCATGATAGAGCGTTTCATATGATAGGCTGATGTTACAAGATAGATAGTAGGCTGAGTGAGACCTGCTTTCTCAAAAGCAATTTTGCTAAACTGCGCATTTTGATAGGTATCGAGGCTTTTATCCTCTACATGTAAAGAGAACTCTTTTGTGGCTAAACTCTTAGAATTAGGTGTTGCAATGTCAAGATAGCTCTTAAGCTCTTTGAGACTGTCTAAAAAGGCATCACTCTCTAAGTATTCTTTGTAAAGACCACCACCGCTGAAGAGTAGCGGTAATTTGTGTGATTTGGCAACCATGAGTCCCCACATCATACGCTTGTAGGCATCACTGCTCAGTGGCAAATTAGCAACCCCTTGCGTGTGCCCTCCTCCTAAGACAATAACCGCATCCACGGCAGTTACATGTAAAGGTTGGTTGTAAGGCTCTTCCAGTGGTTTTAGTAGCCAATCTGCCACGTAAGCATTGCTTAAAAGGTAAAAAACAACAGCATTCGCAAGGAAAAAAAGACGAAATTTTTTGGCATACAAAGCCGCAAAAAAGAAGAGAAGAATAAACATACCTGGCGGTAACACCAGATATGTAAAGAGTTTAGAGAGAATGTAGAGCGTACTCATTAGAGCATAATGGCACTGCGCTCACCCTCTGCAAGTTCACCAATGACATAGCCATCGCTACTGTTTAAAACAGCGTCCACATTTTCAGGGCTCACCACTAAAATCATACCCACACCCATGTTAAAGGTTCGGTGCATTTCACTCTCTTCAACGTATTGGCTCATAAAATCAAAAATAGGAAGTGTTTTGATTTTAGATTTGTAGACATGGGCTTGTAATCCCTCAGGCAAGACACGAGGCAAGTTCTCGACAATACCACCACCCGTGATGTGTGCTAAAGCGTTAATCTTCTCTTTAAGGGCTTTAAAGAGTTTCACATAGATGCGTGTGGGTGTTAAGAGGGTTTCGATGAGGGGTTTTCCGTTAAATTCTGTTTCAAAGCTATAGCCTAAGTTATCAAAAAAGATTTTACGCACCAGCGAAAAAACCATTAGAGTGAACGCCTGAGCTTGGAAGTGCGATGAGAACATCGCCTGCTTTGACGTGGGAAAGACGATTCATCTCATCTTTTTCTGCAATACCCACAGCAAAACCTGCAAGATCAAAGTCTTTACCATGGTACATGCCTGGCATTTCAGCCGTTTCGCCACCAATAAGTGAACACTCCGCTTCTTTACATCCCTCCGCAATACCTTTGACAATATTGACCGAAGCGTCAATCTCGAGTTTGCTCATGGCATAATAATCTAAAAAGAAAAGCGGTGTTCCAAAATTACAAATCAAATCATTCGCGCACATCGCAACCAAATCAATACCGACAGTATCGTAAATGCCCGAATCAATAGCAAGTTTAAGTTTTGTGCCTACACCATCGGTTGCACCTAAAATAACAGGTTTTTGATAGCCTGTTGGAAGCTCATACGCACCTGCAAACGAACCAATGCCGCCAATGACATTTTTATCAAAGGTAGATTTTACAAGGGGTTTAATATTTTCGACAAATTGGTTTTCCTGCGTCTATATCGACACCAGCGTCTTTGTAGCTGACTGTACTCATGCATAAGCCTTTAGTGGGTGATTGTTTAATAGATTTTAACAAAAGTATGTTAAAATCGTTATAAAATACAACGCAAGGCAGTCTGATTATTATGGCGTATGAACACGCAATTGTCCTTACTGGTAGCATTGGAACGGGTAAAAGTACCGTTTCAAAAATGTTGCAAGAACATGGGTTTGAACTCATTGATGCCGATACCATCTCAAAAGAGATTTTACCTTTACATGTAAAAGAGGTGAGAGCGCTTTTCGGCGAGGGTGTGATTGTCAATGAGTCCATTGATAGAAAGGCGTTAGGCGCGATTATTTTTAACGATAAAGCAGAACGTGAAAAGCTCAATGCTTTGATGCGCCCTCTCATTCGTGAAGAGATTTTAAAACGCTCTGAAGTGCTTGAGCAAAAAGGGAAGCCTTATATTATTGATATTCCGCTTTATTATGAGAGCGAGGGGTATGATTGTAAGGTGGTGGTTGTGGTTTATGCGCCCGTTGAAGTGCAACGTAAACGTTTAATGCAACGAGAAAATTTCACCAAAGAAGAGGCACAAAAGCGTATCGATGCGCAAATTAGCATTGAAGAAAAGAAAATCTTAGCCGATTTTCTGATTAATAACTCGTTTGATCTAAAATTTTTAGAGAGCGAGATTGAAAAATTTATACAGTACGTACGGGGAAGATATGCAGATTGCAAAATATAATGCCAGTGGAAACGATTTTGTCATTTTTCACACCTTTCATGAAACAGATAGAAGTCAACTCGCACAAACATTATGCCATAGACAAAAAGGTGTGGGTGCGGATGGTCTGATTGTCTTGCTTCCGCATGGCGAATACGATTTTAAATGGCAATTTTATAACAGCGATGGCTCAGAGGCTTCGATGTGTGGAAATGGTACGAGAGCGTGTGCGCATTATGCGTATACACAGGGTTTGGCACCAAAAAAGATGCGCTTTTTAACGGGCGCAGGGGTGATTGCTTCAGAGGTGATGGATAACATTGTTGAGACGGAATTAACTACCCCTAAAGTGCTCAGTGAATCCTTTGAAGAAAATGGTTTAACATGGCATTTTTGTGATACAGGTGTCCCTCATTTGGTGACCTTTGTCGAAGATGTTGCTTTGTTTGATAAAACCATAGCCCGTCAAATGCGTTACAAATACAATGCCAATGTGAATTACGCTATGTTGAAAGAAAATATTTTACATGTAAGAACCTATGAACGAGGCGTTGAAGATGAAACATTAGCATGTGGAACGGGTATGGCAGCATGTTTTTACAGTGCGTATCGTCAAAAGCGTGTGGGAGAAAGCGCTAAAGTGTATCCAACGAGTGGTGAAGAGCTTTTTATGCGTATTGAAGATCAAACACTTTTCTTTAAAGGGAACGTGCAAAAGGTCTTTGAAACGGTATGGGAACGTTAACCTCGTGAGGTTAGTGTGTAAACTTCTTATTGCCTCTTGCGTGTTCTTTTCAGCCCAATTATATGCAGGGGGATTCTCTGCTGAATATTATCAAATAGAAGATCCCTCACAACAAAAAGAAGAGTTTATTCGCCAAATGAAAAGTTTGGTCGATAAAGGCAATGATGACATTCGTAAAGATCGAGAATTTATACGAGATTTTTTTGCAAAAGCAATGCCTGACGCTTTTCGTGGTTTAAATTATAAAAATGTAGGCTATCTTATTTCGCTGAGAAATAAATACGGTGTTGAAAACTTATTTGATAGAGACGAGTATTATAAACGCATAGATGTGATTCCTACCTCTTTAGCCCTTGCTCAAGCCGCACTTGAGAGTGGATGGGGAAAAAGTAGGTTTGCAAAAGAAGCCAATAACCTTTTTGGTCACTGGACTTACTCAGGTGTTGGATTAATGCCGCAAAACAGAGCTATTGGAAAAACACATATGATTCGTATTTTTGGGACACTTCAAAAATCAGTCAATTCGTATATGCTTAATCTTAATACGAATGAGGCTTACAGTGCTTTTCGAGAAAAGCGGTTTAAAGCACGAGAGAGCGAGAAAAAATTTGGAGGCATGGAAGCTGCTTCAACGATGATAAATTATTCTGAGCGAAAAGAAGAGTATATTAAAATGCTTAAAGAGATGATTATTCAAAACAATCTTCTTTTTTACGATGTGTAAATTAGAAGTTTGCTTCTTTCATTAATTCTGCTTGGTAATGTGCAATAATAGGATCTATGAGTTCATCGTAAAGTCCACCTTCCATAATCGCATCCAAACGGTAAAGGGTTAATCCTACTCGGTGATCAGTAATACGGTTTTGTGGGTAGTTGTAGGTACGAATACGTGCGCTTCGATCTCCTGAGCCAACTTGTTGTTTTCTGGCTTCACTCTCTTTAGCATTGCGTTCTTGCATTTGCATATCATAGAGTTTTGCTTTGAGAATTTTCATTGCCGCATCTTTATTTTTATGCTGTGATTTTCCATCTTGATTGACGACAACGATACCTGTTGGTAAGTGGGTAATACGTACAGCACTATCTGTTGTATTAACAGACTGCCCACCATTTCCAGATGAGCGCATCACATCAATTTTTAAGTCTTTTTCTTGAATGTCAACTTCAACATCATCTACTTCAGGCATAACCGCAACGGTAACAGCGGAAGTATGTACCCGACCTTGAGATTCAGTTAAAGGAACACGTTGTACACGGTGAACACCACCTTCGTACTTAAGACGTGAAAAAGCTCCTTGTCCTTTAATTAAAGCGATAACCTCTTTATAGCCATTGAGAACTCCCTCACTTAAAGAGACAACTTCAACTTTCCATCCACGGTTTTCTGCATAACGTAAATAGGATTTAAAAAGATCTGCCGCAAAAATAGCCGCTTCATCGCCACCTGTTCCCGCACGAATTTCTAAAAAGATATTGCGATCATCGTTGGGGTCTGTCGGCAAAAGAAGGAGTTTTATCTCTTCTTCTAGGGTTTCTTTTTGCAATTCAAGTGTTTTAAGTTCTTCTTTTGCAAGTTCACCTAGCTCTTCATCGTCTAAGAGAAGTTTGTTTTCTTCAATTTGATCCAATGTTGAAAGATACTCAAGCGTCTTTTCTTTAATGGCTTCTAAATTTGAATGCTCTTTAGAAAGGGCTGTCATTTTTTTAATATCGTTAGCAACGTTAGGATCACTAAGAAGTGTCGTTAATTCATTGTAACGATCTAAAAATGGGAGTAACTTTTCTTTTAACATAGGGGGAGATTAAAAAAAGGAAGAATGTTGCCGCAAATTATGCAGCAACAGTACCTAGTGTATTAACAAGTTGTGCCAATCTACTTACACGGCGTGCTGCAGTATTTTTAGGTAAAATACCTTTGCTTGAGTAAGAGTGGAAACTTTTTATTGACATTTTTTTAACGCAAGAGCAGCAGCCGCTTGGTCACCTGCTTCAACAGCCTCTTTTACAGCTTTTGTAAGATTTTTGATTCTAGTTTTATAAAATCTATTTCTTTCTGTGCGTTTTTTAGTTTGTCTAATACGCTTTTCTGCTGACTTATGGTTTGCCATAGATAAGCCTTTCATTGTTTAAATTTAGGCGTAGATTATATAAAAATTAATATTAAATCTAACTTATTTTAAGGGCATTTTAAAATAAAATAGGTATTTATACAGTAGTAGCTTTTAGGAGGAACGCATTATTTTCTTTTTCCAACGATTAAAAAAAACTTTTTTCTTCACCATAAAGAGCATAATGAAATTCATAAATATTATTAGCGATGTACTCTACATGATCACGAGCGTTATCGTCTCCAGCAAATAAATAAATATCATTTTGTTCCAAATTATTTTGCCAATCAGGAAGAAGCATAATTTCTTTACGGCGAATGCGCATCAATGGTATAAGATTGTTAGTGAAATTTCTATTTTTCAACGATGTTCTTAAAAGAGAGAGCGGTAACGTTGATGTCGAACATTTGTCATTTAAAATATAAGCTTGCGAAGCATCAATTCTTAGTGTAAAAAGTTGTGGGTGAAGATCAATCTCTAATAGTTTTTTTGTGAGCGTACTCATAGTAGATTCGTCAAGTAAATGAATGTTCTTAATAAAAAGATCAAGTGCTGGATTTAAAATCGCATTAATTGTTTTATTGATAAGTACTTTGGCGGGAATGAAAATAGTATCAATGTTTGAGCTTTCAAAAATAGAAAAATCTTCGAGTTCATTTTCTCGAGCGATGGTAATAAGTTTTGGATTGAGCTTTTTGGCTGTCGCTAAAATAGAAAGATTGGTTGTATCATCATTGGTTCCCGCAATGATCGCAACACATGTATCGATATCTAGCGCTTTGAGCATCTCTTTATCGTCACCATCACCAATGAGTACTTTGGGCTGTTCTTGAAAAGTAAAATGTTCTTTTTGTTTTGGATCAATTTCAGCAAAAGCGATTTCAAAATGGTTTTGTTTAAGGACTTCATAAATACTTTTTCCCATACGTCCATATCCACACACAATGTATTTGCCACGAGGAAGATGAAGTGGAGGATCATAGAGATTGCAAAGACCATAAATCCATCGGACGACTTTAAGGGTTTGCGGTGTGTTGATGGCCATATGAATATGCTCGGCAATAATTTCAAAAGGATTTTCAATAATTTGAACACCAATATCCATCAGATTTTCGGTTTGATTTTTGGTCGTTGATTTAATGGCCATGGTAATATTAGGATTTAGGACTTTAGATGTGAGTGCAATACGAAGATTAAGTGCATCATTTTCAAAAAGACTTACAATAGCTTTACAATAGGCAGATTTTATTCCTGCCATTTCTAATGCTTCTGGATTGTGTGCATCTGCATTTAAGCAATACACAGGTGGCGTAAAATTTTCTAATAAAAGATGGTTACGCTTTTCTTCATCTTTTTCAATGACAATTGAGCGTAACCCAGATTCATTTGCTTTTTTTAATAATTTCACTGGTAATAGAGTTGTAGCCGAGAATAATGATATAACGCTCTTTAAGATAAGTAATATTGCGTCTAAATTTTGCACGAGAAAATTCTTCTAAGAAGAGTTTGTCTTGGAGTAAAGCGACTAAGGAACCTAGACTATAAAACCACCCAGTTACCGTTATAAAAGATGGAAATAGAAACCCAAATACGTTGAGGATACGTAAATGTAAAAGGTGTTTCACCAAATCCTATGGTTGTTGCGGTATAGCTTATAAAATAAAAAGCATCAAAAATAGTGAGTCGATAGGGATTTCCTTCATTGTCAGCCCCATCAATAATTAAAAGACCAATAATTGAGATAGTGTATGTAAGAATAATAACCAAAAAGGGGGCACGCATTTTTTGTAAGATAAGCCATAAGGAGCTATTTTTCACGAATACTCTTTAGCGTTTTGATTTTAGTGTATCTCCAATGTAGAGCAATACACTAGTAATATTCGCAAGTAAAGCACCACCGCTGAGACTAATAATCACCGATGTAATCTCTTTGTCAAGGGTATAAGCATAACTAGCAATGGTCCAAATTGATGCGGCCGCAATCAGTTGAATATCTGCTACAAAACTGCTGGCTAAAAGCACAGAGCCTAATTGCGTTTTATCTCCAATTTTCAGTGTTGTCGCAATAATATTCACAACAACAGCAGCCAAAAGTTCATACTTACTGTGCACCGCTAAATCGGTTAAGTCGCCGTAAAAAAAACCAAAATTAAGTGTCATGGCTAAAATAATAAAAAATCCAGAAATAACCTTGTCTAAATTCATTGTTTTCCCCGTTAGTTTAAGATGCTAATAAGTCATTATACCTTTTACATGTAAAGATTAAAAAAGTTTTGTTACAATTTGTTCAAATTATCTTTACATGTAAAGAGCACAGGAAACGAAATGAAACTTTTTGGAACCGATGGGGTACGTGGAAAAGCGGGTAAAAAACTGAACGCCTTTATGGCAATGCGTTTAGCGATGGCTGCGGGGATTTATTTTCGTAAAAACTCAATTACCAATAAAATTTTAGTGGGAAAAGATACAAGACGCAGTGGTTATATGATTGAAAATGCGATTGTCTCAGGATTAACAGCGGTTGGGTACGATGTGAGACAAATAGGTCCTATGCCAACTCCTGCCATTGCATTTTTAACGGAAGATATGCGTTGTGATGCGGGCATTATGATTAGTGCGTCACACAACCCTTATTTTGACAATGGCATTAAATTTTTTGACAGCTTTGGCAATAAATTGGGTGAAAAAGAGGAAGCGGAGATTGAAAAAATCTATTTTGATGATGATTTAATTGAAAAAAATCAAAAAATGGAGTTTGATATTGGACGTTCTAAAAGAGTTGATGATGTGATTGGTCGTTATATTGTTCAAATTAAAAACTCTTTTCCAAAGTCTTTAACACTTAAAGGGGTTCGTATTGTTTTAGATACGGCAAATGGCGCAGCGTATAAAGTTGCTCCTACCATTTTTAGTGAGCTTGGTGCGGATGTTGTAATGATTAATGATGACCCAAATGGAAGCAATATTAACCTCAATTGCGGTGCTTTGCATCCTGAAGAGTTAGGGGATGAAGTACGCCGTTTGCGTGCTGATGTGGGCTTTGCCTTTGATGGTGATGCAGACAGGTTGGTGGTTGTGGATGAAAATGGTAATCCAATCCATGGCGATAAATTATTGGGCAAAATTGCAACCTTCTTACAGAGTCAAAACAGGTTAGCTAACAAAGGTGTTTGTGTTACCGTTATGAGCAATCAAGCGTTAGAAGATTATTTAGCAAAAACAGGTATTAAAACGTATCGTTGTGATGTGGGAGATAAAAACGTTTTAGAGTGCTTATATCGAGAAAAAATTAACTTTGGTGGGGAACAAAGTGGGCATATTATTCTCTCTGATTTTGCTAAAACAGGTGATGCGTTAGTGGCCGCTCTCGCTGTGATGCACTGTATACTCACAGAGAAGAAAAAAAGTGAGTCAATTACTGAATCCTTTTGAACTCTATCCACAACTTCAGCAAAACATAAAAGTGGATAATAAAATTCCACTCGCTGATCTAAAAGGTTATGCCTCTTTGGTTGCAGAACTTGAAAGTCACAAAATAAGGGTTTTAATTCGCTATTCTGGTACGGAAAATTTATTGCGAATTTTGCTTGAAGGACAAGATGAAAAAGTGCTTGATAGCGCGATGGAACAGTGCGTTAAATTTTTCAAAAGTGCTTTAAATGAATAGGACGGTATTGACGCTTCTTGTATCGCTTTGCACCATTTTTATAGTCGACCAATTTATTAAAAATATTTTTTAGAAGGGTTTCGCTGGAGAGGCGAGTATTTCTCTCTCATTCTGACCTACAACAAAGGTGTTGCTTTTTCAATGCTTTCGTTTTTAGATGAGTATTTAAAGTACATTCAACTTTTTTTAGTCAGTGGTCTTGGTGTATACCTTCTCTCTGAGCGGGCGTTACTTCATAAATATGCGTTACCCATTGGGATCATTGCTGGTGCAGCGTTTAGTAATATTTATGACCGCTTTTTGCATGGAGGCGTGGTTGATTATTTCTTTTGGCATTATGGTTTTGAATTTGCCGTCTTTAATTTTGCCGATGTGATGATTGACTTAGGCGTTGTCATTATTTTGTGGCGTTCATGGAGAGAGCCAAAGTGTGCCCAATAATATCTGGCACACTTTTTGATGTTTAACGGTAGAGTTTTTTCTCGTATAAATCATTTAAAACGTGAATAACACTGAGTGCTTTTTGCTCTAATTGTGTGTTAGCTGTTTTAGGAATGAGTTTAAAATTTTCATACTGAAATGTTTGAGGTTTCATCCCCGCACCAATCACCGCAATCTCATCTTTTTCTCTTAGTGCGTAGACATCATTGAAATTCATTAATGCTATTTCAGGTTTATGTTCACTAAAAATGCTATGCCCCAAAATAGGATAGTCAAGGTCTAAACCCACCAAATCAAGTGCAGTGGCTAAAACATCGGGATTGACTTGAGAGAACATCATACTTTAAAGGTGTAATGTCTTTTGCAACAATAATGGCTGGAATTTGAAATGTTTTGACAGGGATGACATCATCACCATACACTCTAACATTATGGTCTGCTACGACAACAAAGACTGTATCGTTATAGTATGCCTCTTTTTTAGCAAGTTCAAAAAACTTCCCAATGGCATAATCAGCGTATTTAATAGCATTTCGTTCACTTTGTTTAGGTTCATTTGGCTCAAAATCAATTTTACCCTCAGGGAGTTCAAAAGGTGCATGATTGGATTGGCTAAACATGACAGAGACAAATTTTTCATTATTTTGTGCATGTGTTTTAAATTTTTCATTTGCTTTAATAACTAAATCCTCATCACTCACACCCCACGTGCTTCGAAATGAAGGATTTTCAAAGTTTTTCTCTTCAATAACCTCATCAAATCCATTTCCAAGATACCAGCTTCGCATATTATCAAAACGTGCTTCTCCTCCGTAAATAAAGCTTGATTTATACCCATACGGTTTTAATAAGGAAGCTATGGTAAAAAAATCATTTTGTGATTTTGTGCGTTTAAGAATGCCCTCTCCAGCAATAGGCAAGAAGCCAGCACTCAGAGCACTAAGTCCTCGGATACTTCGTGTTCCATTGGCATAAAGATTTGTAAAGGCAATCGCTTCGTCACCCAGACGATTCATATTAGGTGTTAGATGAGACTCTCCTCCGCTAAAGCGTACAAATTGTGCTCCCATGCTTTCTTGTATGAAAATGACTAAATTTTTAGGTTTATCGGACTTAAAATGAGTGGTAACCGTTCGATAAAAAGGTCTCATGGTGTCTTCAATAGGAATGTGAAGAAGGTTAGACGTGAGTGCATAGGCTTCATTAAGAGAGATTTTCCCATATTCTTTCACCATGTCAGCACTGTTTTTTTGATTGCTGTAAATAGCATAACCAATACTGTAAAGAGAATTTTTGGTGATTTCATTAATGATTCTATTAGTGCTGTACAGCGCATCAGAAATATTGGCAGGACGGTGACCAAACGATGAGCGAATACCTAAAAAAAGGAGCAACAAAATAGGTACTAGAAGCAATAGTCGATGTCCATACGGTGTTAAAAAAGCATTTTCCAGAGCAATAAAGCGTGATTTTACAAACCACAATGCAAAAATAGCCATCATCAAAAAAGAGAGAAGGAGCTCAAAGGCATAATCTTTCCATAAAAGCGAAGCAATTTCTTTGGGAGCATCAAGGTATTGAACAAACAAATAGTTTGGTCTTACGTCGTATTGCGCAAAAAAAGGGAATGTTGCATTTTCAATAAAAATAAGAATAAGAAACCAAAATAAGAGATAGAGTTTCATAAGGTTTGTCAGTTTGAGGGAGAGAGAATGCGGAAAGATGCCTAGCAACAAGGTGGGTACTATTAGAATAATAGATAGAACCATTGTGTCCATTCGCGCTCCATAAATAAATGTGAGCAAGGAGTGTGTTAATGATATATCGTGTAACCTATCAACATAAGATAGGTAGAGCAAAAATCTTCCAAGAAATAAAAAGAATAAAAGTAAGAGATAGGTTTTAAAAAGTTCTTTTACAAAATGCATACGTATCCTTGTCAATAGTGTTGAAAATGATTTTAAAGAGTGAATATGAACAGAGAATGAATAAAGGTTTTTACCCTCTAAAGAGGCTTTAAGTATTGATTCAGTATTATATCGCTCTATTTTAAGTAGCTTTTAAACACAAAAGTGTGTGTAGAAGAACTTTGAATAGGCTAATAATGGGAATATGGTCGCGTAGCTCAGTTGGTAGAGCACTACCTTGACATGGTAGTGGTCGGAGGTTCGAATCCTCTCGTGGCCACCATTTTTTGTTCTCCCGTTGGTTTGGGAGTTCATACAAGTAAAGGACTTATTATGATGAATGATGTTATCGCCTATAAAGATGGCGCTTTTCTCATCGACACACAAACTGCACTTGCCTCCTCTAAGACTTACGAAGACAAAATCTTATTTGACAATTCAAAAGATGCGCTTGAAGTGATTCGCCATTCGTGTGCACACTTAATGGCTCAAGCTATTAAAGCACTTTATAAAGATGCGCAATTTTTTGTTGGACCTGTGATTGAAGATGGTTTTTACTATGACTTCCGTGTCAGTGAGAAAATTGGTGATGCTGATTTAAAAGAGATTGAGAAGAAAATGGCAGAACTTGCCAATGCAAAACTTCCTATTGAAAAAATTTATACAACCAAAGCAGAGGCCATTAAACATTTTGCGAATGACGATTTGAAACAAGAAGTTATGTTGCGAATTCCGGATGGTGAAGTATCTATTTATAAACAAGGTGATTTTGAAGATTTGTGTCGTGGGCCACATGTGCCTAATACCAAGTATCTTCGATTTTTTAAATTGATTAAAGTAGCAGGAGCCTATTTAGGCGGTGATGAAAAACGCGAAATGCTGACACGCATTTATGGCATAGCGTTTTCAGATAAAGAGAGCCTTAAAGATTATGTCACCATGATTGAAGAGGCGAAGAAGAGAGACCATCGAAAAATTGGTAACGAACTCAAGCTTTTTACGTTTGATGATGAGGTAGGAGCAGGACTTCCTATTTGGTTACCAAACGGTGGACGTTTGCGTTCAAAATTAGAAAAATTATTATTTTCTGCACATCGCAAGCGAGGGTATCAACCTGTACGTGGACCTGAGATTTTAAAATCAGATGCATGGAAAATCAGTGGTCATTATCAAAATTATGGTGAAAATATGTATTTTACCGTTATTGATGAGGCTGAGTATGGCATCAAACCTATGAACTGTTTAGGACACATTAAAGTGTTTCAAAGTGAAGTTCGAAGTTACCGTGATTTACCACTTAAATTTTTTGAGTATGGAGTTGTTCACCGTCATGAAAAAAGTGGTGTATTACACGGGCTTTTTAGGGTACGTGAATTTACACAAGATGATGCGCATATTTTCTGTACACCGGATCAAATTAAAGAAAATGTTTTAGAAATTTTAAGTTTTGTCGATTCTATTATGAATACGTTTGGATTTCATTATGAAATGGAAATCTCAACTCGTCCTGAAAAATCAATTGGGGATGAGCGTTATTGGGAAGTTGCAACGCAGGGTCTTAAAAATGCGTTGGATGAAAATGGTATTAAGTATGGTATTGATGAAGGTGGTGGAGCATTTTATGGTCCAAAAATCGACATTAAAATTACGGATGCGCTAAAACGTAAATGGCAATGTGGTACTATTCAAGTTGATTTTAACTTGCCGGAGCGTTTTGATATATCCTATGTAGATGCCAACAATGAACATGCACGTCCTGTAATGTTGCATCGTGCTATATTAGGATCATTTGAGCGTTTTTATTGGTATTTTAATTGAACATACTTCTGGCGAGTTTCCATTTTTTATTGCTCCAACGCAAGCGGTGATTGTGCCAATTTCAGATGCACATTTGTCCTATGCTAAAGTTTTAGCCAATAGATTAATGGAAGAAGGCATTGATGTTGAAATTTCTTCTAAAAATGAGAGTTTAAACAAACGTATTCGTAATGCCGAAACTATGCGTGTTCCAATGATTTTAGTGATCGGAGATGCAGAAATTGAAAGCCAGAGTGTTGCAGTACGTGACAGAAGAGAAAGAACACAGTATAATTTGACACAAGAAGCATTAATATCAACTATGAAGGAGAAACTGAGTGAGGTACACTTTTGAGTAAAGACAAAGAAGTCATACTAAACGAAGAGATTAGGGCTGCTGAAGTAAGATGTGTTGGTGATGATGGTACACAGTATGGTATTGTCACCAGAAATGAGGCTCTTGCAAAAGCGGATGAGCTTGGTTTGGATTTGGTGCTCATTGCACCTGATGCAAAACCTCCTGTTTGTAAGATTATGAACTATGGTAAGTTTAAATACCAGCAAGAAAAAAAGCTCAAAGAAGCACGCAAAAATCAGAAAATTATCGAAATTAAAGAGATTAAACTTTCTGTAAAAATTGCAGTGAATGATATCAACTATAAAATAAAACATGCTCGAGAATTCCTTGAAGAAGGAAAGCATGTGCGATTTAGAGTCTTTTTGCGTGGTCGAGAAATGGCCAATCCTGAGGCGGGTGAACAAGTATTGGAAAGTTTATGGCCAATGCTTGAAGATATCGCTGAACGAGAAAAAAACTCCGAAGCTAGAAGGTCGATACATTAATATGCTGGTTACGCCTAAAAAGTAGTCTAGCTTCAGCTAACTTTCTTCATTTTAATCCCCTCTAAGGAAAATTAAGCTAATATAGCCGTTTTCTAATGCTAGAGGGGATGTTTTCCTGTTTAGATTTTAGAATAATTACAAGGAGTAAGCATGCCGAAAATGAAAACGGTACGCGGTGCAGCCAAGCGTTTTAGATGCGCAAAGAATAAGATCAAAAGAGGCGCTGCCTTTAGAAGTCATATTCTTACTAAAAAACCAACGAAAAGAATGCGTGGTTTGAAAGTCGCTAAAACTGTTGATGCACGCGATGAGAAGTCCGTTAAATTAATGCTTTGTAAAGCGTAATTTAAAAAGAGTTTTTGACAAGAGTCATTCACCCTACATGTAATGTTCCCCTCTTTTGAGGGCAAGTTCCCTTGTGGGACACCGACATTGATTTATTTGGTCAAGGAGACACCATGGCAAGAGTAAAAACAGGTATCGTCAGAAGAAGACGTCACAAGAAAATTTTAAAGATGGCAAGAGGCTTCTTTAGTGGAAGAAGAAAACACTTTAGAAAAGCGAAAGAGCAATTAGAGAGAAGTTTGGTTTATGCATTTCGTGATCGAAGACAAAAGAAAAGAGATTTTAGAAGACTTTGGATTACACGTATCAATGCAGCATGTAGACTAAATGATATTAGTTACTCACGTTTCATTAATGCTCTAAATAAAGCCAATATTGATTTAGATAGAAAGATTCTTGCAGATATGGCGATGAATGACCCTGAAGCCTTTGCAGTTGTTGTAAAACAAGCAAAAGCAGCACTGTAACTTTAATACATTGAGGTGATGGTTAGATTAACCATCACCCTACTCTTCTCTAAGGTTTTATTTCACTCTTCTTTGGATAGATAAAAATCGTTTTTCTTTCTACCAAAATTTTCTCTTTTTCATCTACTGCAAACGCTTTAATTATCACTGGTAAATTCTTTGTCTCATCACTCAGTTTATTCGCAGATGAGGAGATAATGACAATTTTGTTGACTTTTTGTCCCGCTTTCAGCATGAATGGTTCAGTTGGTTTTTCAATTTTTAAGCTCTGAATTTGAGAGTTCAAAATAGTAGGAATGATCTTTTGAATCTGTATTTTGGAATAAAAATGTATAAACATTTTCAACCGTTTTGTGATCTGAAGACATTTTATAAAGTTGGCTGGTTCGATTGATATTAAGCAACATATACTCTTTCTGACTTCCCATGACAAACAATCCAACCAGAACTAAACTTAATGCAACCATATAGGCAATAGTTCTAAAACGGAAGTAATTCGTTTTTTTATTTTTTTCAATTTCCATAGAACTTGTCCACGTAATTAAGGAAGGTTTTCCCATCTTTGACATGACGGAAGTACATGCATCTGCGCATTCAAGACAGTTGATACATTCTAATTGCATTCCTTTTCGTATGTCAATATGTGTAGGACAAACTCTTACACAAGCTTCGCATCCTGTACAATCACCACTCTCCAAAGGCGGTTTATTGCTAAGTTTTATTCCTTGCGCATTATAAATTTGTCCGCCACGTTTTTCATTATAAATGGTTTGAATGGTATGTTCATCAAACAAAGCAGATTGGATGCGTGAATAGGGACAAATATAGACACAAAAATTCTCTTTAAGAGCGACAACATCGTAAATTAAAAAGGATGTAATTCCAATAAGAAAACCATACATAACACTGTGCTCAAGAGGGTCTTGTAAGTAAGCAAAAAAAATCTTCTGGAGGAATAAAATACCATAAGAAATTCGAAGCAGCAATGAATGCTAGAATAGCCCAAATTAAAATGGCAAGAATACGTTTTAAAAGAGAATTTTCTTTAGGCTCTTGCTGTTTATTTTGGATACTTCTACGAATACCTAATAGTTTTGTTTGAATAAAATCACGAAAAATAACTCTAAAAATCGTTTGGGGACAGGACCATCCACACCAAACACGTCCGCCTAGCGTCGTAACAAAAAAGATTGTCAGAAAAAAAAGCATTAAGACAAATGGCATAAGATAAAGTTCTTGCATATCAAATGTTGTAAACAAAAGATGCAACTGCTTTTTATCAAAACTCAGTAAGAACAAATGATTGCCATTCACTGTAATAAAAGGCAAAGTAAGTGCAATAAGCGAAATAAGCCCAAA
This sequence comes from Sulfurospirillum sp., assembly GCA_021206415.1. GTDB lineage: Bacteria > Campylobacterota > Campylobacteria > Campylobacterales > Sulfurospirillaceae > Sulfurospirillum. The sequence continues at coordinate 29,764 of JAJOKG010000020.1, forward strand.
GACGATATAACGTTTTTGCCTGTAAAATGTAGAAGCAAGGGATTGACTCATAAGAATTCCTTTAATCAGAGAGTATGTGGCTAAGAGAGCACTCTTGTTGGTATGCATGTTTAGGGATAAAAGACTTATCATCGGTTGATTTCAAAATCGCGACTTTAGCTTTTAACAAGCTCTTTTTAATCCACGAGAGTTAACGTAATCTTTCAATGAAGTACGACTTACATGTAAAGTTTTTGCAATTTTGGTAATAGGTTGTTTTTTTTCGAGAAGTTCAATAATTAAAGAACGATGAACATCAAACTTTGATTTCGAAATACGACCTTTTGGTCGTCCATTTTTCTTCTCTTTATTTTCATTCTCTTGAGATTCTTGATGTTTTAAGAAAAGTTCAAGGAGTGATACAGGCTCACTTTGTGAATGTATAGATGTATTAATATCTGCAATATGTACAGTAATAGAACGTTTTAGTAAACATTCAAAAATTTTAATAAGCTCATCGGTACTTTTAGAAAGTGTATAGAGATCAAAAATAATTAAATGATCATTTTCACTTAAAAGAACGTAAAAAGCCTCGAAACTCTTTTCTTTCCTCTAATGTTGAATTAAAATCAGAATTTTCAATTTCTGTTG
>JAJOKG010000119.1 GCA_021206415.1 Sulfurospirillum sp.
GAGTTATCAAGCTCTTAAAAATACATCACTCAACCACAGCGTTTTTGGTCGCCTCAACCTCGTATCAAGCCGTACACGATGCTTTAATCTTAGCAGGTTTGAGCTCAAAGAGTACAGTATGAGGGAAGTGATATCAAAGGGATCATCGCCAAACCTTTGGAGATTTCAAATTCTTTACATGTAAGCCATCCTTACCGTGATGAACACTTGGTTTTAAGTGACAAGGCGATAGAAAGAGCGCATCAAATATCTTACATGTAAAACGTAAAAACATAAAATTTTACTATGTTTTTACGTCACTTATCTACTTCAATTCCCACAAAAAGCCTCTTAGTTTAAAAATCAAACAAAAAAATATAAATTAAAATTCGATCTTTCAAATTTACATAAAATTTACAATTAGCTTTCCTAAGATATCACTATCAAATCTTATGAAAAGGATGAAAGATGACTCAAATGCTTAGCCGAAGAGGCTTTCTCAAGCTCTCTTCTACTGCAGCAGCCGTTGCAGGTTTTTCGAGCATCCCTGGAACTTTAGGTGCCATGGATGAGATCAAAAAACAGTACAAGGGCAACACAAAATTTACACCGAGTATCTGTGAAATGTGTACGAGTTCTTGTACCATCGAAGCACGTGTGGAAGATGGAAAAGGGATGTTTATTCGTGGCAATCCAAAGGATAAAAGCCGTGGCGGAAAAGTGTGTGCGAGAGGTTCGGCAGGGTTTAATCAGCTTTATGACCCACAACGTTTAGTCAAACCTATTATGCGTGTGGGTGAGCGAGGTGAAGGAAAGTGGAAAGAGGTCAGTTGGGACGAAGCATACACTTTCATTGCCAAAAAAACTTGAAGAGATTAAACAAAAGCATGGTGCGCATACGGTGGCATTACTGCCGTAGTGGTTGGACAAAAACATGGTTTCACAACCTCGCACAAGCCTATGGTTCTCATAATCTATTTGGACACGAAGCAACCTGTCCATTAGCGTATGGTATGGCGGCGAAAGATGTCTACAATCACGGAAGTATTGGGCGTGATTTTGCCAAAGCCAAATACATTATCAACATGGGTCACAATGTTTTTGAAGGGGATTGTTATCTCTTATGCTCGTGCGTATATGGATGCCCTTTCTCATGGTGCGAAACTTGTCACCTTAGAGCCTAGACTTTCAACCATGGCAGCTAAATCAAGTGAGTGGCATGCGATTAAACCAGGGCATGATTTGCCATTTGTTTTGGCGTTTATTCATACGTTAAATTAACGAAAATCTTTACGATAAAAAATTTGTTGAGAAGTATTGTGAAGGGTTTGAGGAGTTAAAAGCTTCTGTTGAACCATACACTCCTGAGAAGATGGCTGTTGAATGTGATATTCCAGCCGATACGATAAAACGCTTAGCCAGAGAGTTTGCCAAAGCGGCTCCAAAAGCGGTTTTTGACTATGGTCACCGTGTAACATTTACCCCTCAAGAGTTAGAGCTTCGCCGTGCGATAATGATGGTAAATGCCCTTGTGGGTGCTGTGGAGAAAGAGGGTGGATACTATTTGGGTAAAAGTGCGGATTTTTACAACCAGTTTATCGGTGAGGGTGATCCCAAAGCACCTAAACTTAAAAAAACCAAAAAATCCCTGCGTATCCAAAAGTGAGTGTTCCTCGTATTGATAGAATTGGCGAAAAAGACAGTGAATTTTTCTTAGCGAGTAAAGGGGCGGGTATTGTGACATTGGTTCCACATGCGGCACTTCAAGAGCTTCCAGGAGTAGGTTATAAAATTCATGGCTGGTTTATTGCCCGTAATAATCCTGTGATGACACAATCGAATATGGAAAATGTCATTAAAGCACTTAAGGCGATGGATTTGGTGGTCGTTCATGACATTCAAGTCTCCGATACGGCATGGTTTGCGGATGTTGTTCTTCCCGATACGACGTATCTTGAAAGAGATGAAGAGTTTACAGCCAGTGGTAGCAAAAACCCAAGTTACGGGGTGGGTCGCCAAAAAAAGTGGTTGACCCGTAGGCGATGCACGTCCGGGTTGGCGTGTGGCAAAAGAGTTAGCGGAAAAAAATGGGTTTAAGTGCGTACTTCCCATACAAAGACATTGAGGATTATCGTTTGCAACAAGTGGGCGACAACATTGATTTACTCGCCAAACTTAAAGCCAACGGCAGTGCGAGTTTTGGTGTGCCTCTTTTATTGCAAGATAAAAAAAGTGTCGCAAATTTTGTCAAAAAAATTCCCAAGTGCGGCGGTGCATGTTAACGAAGAAGGCACGATCGATTTTCCTCACAAAATTAAACTCTTTAGCCCCAAACTTGAAGAGGTTTCTAAAAAAGGAGCCCTTAGTTACGAGCCGTACAAATACAAAGAGAATGATGAGCTCTATTTTATCAATGGAAAAACAGCGGTTCGTAGTAACTCACACAGTGGAAATAACCTCTGGCTCAATAATCTTTTAGACGATGCAAGTGTTTGGCTTCACCCAAAAACGGCTGAACGTCTAGGCATTAAAAATGGCGATAATATCGAGGTTTACAACAAATACTCCAGCCAAAAAGGCAAAGCGCTCATTACCAAAAGGGGTTCGTGAAGATACGGTATTTGCTTACTTTGGCTTTGGACACGTCAGTAAAGATTTAAAACGTGCATACGGCAAAGGTGTGAATAGCAATGCGCTTTATTCGGCGCTGGTTTCGCCAAAACTCAGGAATGAACCTGCATGTTGTTGGCGTTAAAGTGAAAAAAGCGTAAGGAGAGAACAATGGCAAAAAAATATGCAATGGTCCACGACAACAATCTCTGCATCGGCTGTCAAGCGTGCAATGTTGCGTGTAGATCCGAAAATCAACTACCAGAATCAGTCTATCGTTTGCAAGTGTGGATTAAGCCTGAAGAGTATCCCAATGGAACACTAGGCTACGAATACCACCGCCAATCGTGTGTGCATTGTGAAAATACACCGTGTGTCAACGTCTGTCCAACCCACGCTTCGTTTAAAAATGAAGATGGCATCGTGCTGGTGGATGTGGATTTGTGTGTGGGATGTTTGTACTGTGTGGCAGCCTGTCCGTATCAAGCACGTTACGTAGACCCAATAACCAAAGCGCCTAATAAATGTACTTTCTGTTACGAATCACGCTTAAGCAGAGGCGAAGAGCCTGCGTGTGTGACCGTGTGTCCCACAGAAGCGTTGGTATTTGGGGATTTAAATGACCCTCAAAGCAAAATCAACACCGTGCTTTCAGAGCGTGTCACGTACCAACAAAAAGAGAGACTTGGAACAAAGCCAAAAATGTTTATTGTACCAAACCATAAAGGAGGGATCAAATCATGAATCACATCGCAGGCTCATTAGAGCAATACTCAACACTTATATGGCATTGGCCGATTGCGGTTTATCTTTTTTTAGCAGGACTCTCTGCGGGTGCGGCGATGACCTCTTTGATGGTAAAATGGATAGAAGGTAACAACAAAGCGCCATGGGATGGTTTGATTAAAGCAGGTGCGCTTCTAGCGCCACTGACCAT
>JAJOKG010000087.1 GCA_021206415.1 Sulfurospirillum sp.
TGTGCTGAACCCATACACATTATCTTTCTGTACTGCACTCGGAAATTCATACCCATACATCGTTTTACCAATAATATATTTTTCGTCACACTGTGCATGAAAACTATGCACAAAATAGAGATAAAACGCTTCTGGCATACCTTCAAACAAAGCCGATTCTTGTGTTATAAAAAGTTCATTCCATCCCATATGTGGTACTTTTAGACGACTTTGAAATCGTGATGTATCAAACTGAACGATTTCACCCTCAATCAATCCAAGCCCTACACTTTTTCCAAACTCCACACTGCTTTCAAAAAGAAGTTGCATTCCAAGACAAATGCCAAGAAGGGGTTTATGGGAAGTGGCAAAATCTCGAATCGCCTCATCCATTTCTCTCTCTTTTAAACATTGCATCGCATCTTTAAAAGCCCCAACGCCTGGTAAAATAATTTTATCGCACACAGCAATCTCTTCTGCTTTTTGTATAATCTTAACGCTCACACCAAGCTTTTCAAAAGCGTTACTCACGCTCCGAAGATTTCCCATATTGTAATCAATTAAGCCAATCATTCATCTCTCTTTTGTGAAATTGCTTTCAAATAGAATGCTAATCCAAACAGAAGCAGTGTCACTCCACCAATAAATAAACAGCATTTAAGATATGGGATGAATCAATAATGGCATATTTAAAAACCAACATCAGTGCCTCAATAGCCAGAGCAATAATAATAGAACCCAAAAAACGCACCATGGTTTTATGAATTCCTGAGCTCTCATCACGCTCATGTCGACCTAAGACTTCCTCTTCAAAAATAGTTTTAACCAAATCAAAGATGGCTAGTGAAAGTGTAATTAAAATCGTCGATTGAAACATCGCTTCAATATCCAGAAGGTTAAAAAGCAAAACCGTGCGTAAAAAAGACTTCTCATACCATTGAATAAAAGTAACATTGCAATCGCAAGCAAAGAGAGAGAAAAAATGGAATAAATAACTTGTGAACTTCTCCCAAACATAGACTGCAAAGAAGAAGGGTGTGCTATTTTTAAGATATGCTCCAACGAGACATCAATACAAGCAATGTACTTCAAAATCCCTTGTTCATCATAAATGGGATAAGAAGCTGTCACCGTCAAATCATTGGTGAGCGTTGAAGGGTAGGGATCACTTAAAACACATCGCTTTTCACGTACGGCTCGATAATAGTAAGACTTGCCACTTCGATTTTGCCCTAGACCACCCTTTTTATGAGGGTCATCGGTAATATTATTAATCACTTGTTCACCACGATGATCGAGAAGATACAACGCTTCAAACTCTTCCACTTCATGGACAATTTTATCTAAACTCCCCGTAATCACATCCACATTGGGTTCAGGCATACGATTGGGAATATTACGAGTAAAGAGATAGCACAAATAAGCCCTTGCTCGTGCTCTTACTTCAGAAAATTGTTGAATTTCACGAATTACCATCTCACACCTTTTGTTTTTGCCTATTTTAGCTAAATTTTTAGCTTATACACTTTAGCATACGCTTCTAAACTTATCGGCTCAAAAAAACGTTCATCATAATTTTCTAAAACAAATAACTGGACATACAAAGAGTTAAGCATCGCCTCATCAACAATTAAAAAAAGTGTTGTACGCTTGCATATAAATAATCGACACAGCACCATTTACATGTAAAAGATTTTGAGCTTTAGAAAATTGCATCTCTGGGGTATAGCTTGTTTGAATAAAATATTTCACCGCAAGCTCTTTTTGCCCTAGTTTTAACATCCCTTTTGCTTTATCTAATACAATACCATTGCCAAACGTCAATGTAGCCCCTTGATCGCTAAACTGCTGTGTTTGATAGAAAAAAGGCTCTCGCACCGTTTTACCACTCATCACATCGATATTGCTAAATTGAGCAACGGTTGGGAAAATGCTCATCATACGATACGGAAGATAAAAATAGACATCCCTCGTTTTTTGAGGAAGAACCAGCGGGGTTTGCAAAGCATCTAAAAAATCATTGGCATCTTTAAAACCATAATCTAGTGTCATTTGCGCTGTATTATTCATAACAGACTGATTGGATTCTGCCAGAGAAAACGCTTTTTCAGTATATTCAACTTCCAAGCGTGCCAATCGTGCCGCTGCATCCATAGGATTACTGAGCATAAAACTCACAGGAAAGTTCACCTCTCCGCTGTGTTTTCCTCCATCAATCAGTGTTTTTACATCACTGTAATAACGAAGTGGATACCCATAATCCCACCAACTCACCACATAATCTTCTCGTTGTAGCTGAGATTTTAAGGCATCTAGTTGTGTTACTTCAGCTTGATTGAAAACCGTGGGAACACGATAGTTCATTACATGTAAAAGATTAGGATATAAAATCGCTAAACTTGAGAGAATGACAAAGGCTGATTTAACAAAGTTTCCTAAACGTTCATTGCGAAAAGAGGAGAGAATCCATCCGTTACATGTAAAAATAAAATAGGAGATGCCTAAAGCACACACAGGAACAGCATAAATTGTAAATCGAAGCCCTCCCCACAGGGCTAAACCTCCAAGTCCCAAAAGAGGTAAGGCTAAAAACATCACAGGATAACGCTTCAGTAACAATACATATCCAATGAGTGACAACAAAAATGTAAGCGTATGTCCACTAATACGCTCCGCAAAGACCGTAAACGGAATTTGCCCCGCTTCCCGTACCGTTTGCATCACAGAGAAAAAATGAAGTGAAAGTTTCCCCTCGCTTGCCTCAATAGCCTCTTTAAACACATATCTTTCAAGTTGCACCAAAATCGGTTCAAACCCTCCACTGACAAAAAAGAGTACAGTAGCAACGCCTAAAAATAGATAGGTATATTTTTGCCATTTTTCTTGTCTAAATGCTCCATACACGCCAATGACTAGGAGCAAACGCATCAAGGTATCTAAGCCCATCATAGCAAACAACATGATACTGAGAAGCTGATAATAAAAAAGATTTTTACGCTGAAATAACAGAGTATAGAGCAAAATTAATCCAAAAAAATGCAAACTCTAATGAGTAACTTTGCGGATACCACCATCGATAGGCAATAATCTCTAAAGCTGTGATTAAAAGATACTTCTCTTCTTGCGTACGAAAAGCCAAAATCAGTGACCATAAAAGAAAGGTTGGAAAAACAATGGTGAGCATATCCGTATCATAATACCCCACCATGGTACGATTGTAATAACTCACCGCAATGGAAGCTAAGAGAGCAGCTAAAAACCCTACTTCTATCATTTTAAGGTTATGAGAAATAAGAATGAGAGGAATAACAATAAGTGAGCCCAGAAATGCAGGCATGTAAAAGATAATACTCTCAAATGAAAAAGGCAAAATCTTAACCGCCACATACGTCAACCACGCAGGAGCTGAATCAATGGGAGAGAGGTCGTACTTTTGAGAAATGCCACTAAGCAAATCTCTAGCCCCCTCAGCCCAATAATACCCATCGTTGGTGTTAATCATAAATTGCCCAGCAAATTTAAAAA
>JAJOKG010000123.1 GCA_021206415.1 Sulfurospirillum sp.
TAGAAAATATTAAGTAAGAAGTGATTGAAGAGGTTATTTCATTGTGTTTTGATGCTTACAATCAAGCGGATCATAAAAAAACAGTTGAGCTAATAATCTACAAAGAAACAAGAGTGCAATCAAAGGGCTTGGTTCTCTGGCGTTGAACCTATGATTCATATCATTTTTAAAGGAGAAAAATAATGTATTCTGTAGAAGTAAAAGCAGGTGTTTTATTGATACGACGATACTTCATACATGGTTAGTGATTACCAATCCTGATGGTAGCCAAATTAGTTATGGTTTTTATCCAAAAGGAATAGAGTGGTACAATAAGGTCTATGGGCAAGGAGAGGTTAAGATTTTAGGAGTCAGGACTAAACTTTTAACTTTCTAAAATTTAATTTTTGACCTGAAAAAAGTCTATAAGCCCTTACACCATCAACGACAATTTTACGATGTAATATCCTCCAAAAATCAACCACAAAAACAAAATCCCTGCCAGATACAAAGGCTTCATGCCCACATTTTTAAATTTGTGAACATGTGTTTCCATGCCTAGCGCACTCATTGCCATGGTGAGCAAAAAGGTGTCAAGCGCATTGATATTTGCCACCACGCTACTAGGCAGAAGATGCAAAGAGTTAAATCCCGCCACCCCTATAAAATAGAGCGCAAACCATGGAATCGCCACAGCGGTTTTACCTCTGCTTTGAGAGCTACTTTTGGCTAAGTACAGACCAAGCAGAATGAGAAAAGGGGCTATCATCATCACCCGTATCATCTTCACAATGACCGCACTTTGCGCCACATCTTCGCTAATGGCATTACCCGCAGCCACCACATGAGCGACCTCATGCACCGTCCCTCCAATGTAAATGCCCATCGCTTCAGGGGAGAGAGGCACTAAGCCTAACTGATAGATAAAAGGGTACAAAAACATTGCAATGCTTCCAAAAAGTACCACGGTAGAAACGGCAACCGTGCTCTTATACGCTTCACCTTTTACCACAGGCTCGGTTGCCAAAACCGCCGCCGCTCCACAGATGGAACTGCCCACACTGGTTAAGATGGTGGTGTCTCTATCGAGTTTTAAAAGCTTCGTTCCTACCACATAGCCAATGAGAAAGGTTGAAGCCACCACGCAGACACTCACCACAACGCCTACCATACCCACATGCGCTATCTCTTGAAAACTCACTCGAAAACCATAGAGCACAATGCCCGCTCTCAAAAGCGTTTTAGTGGAGAAAAAAATGCCCGCTTCCCACTCTTTGGGGAGTTTATGACGCAGGGTATTGGCATAGAACATGCCCAGTAAAATCCCCACAATTAAAGGGCTTATGCCCAAACGCTTAAGTCCTTCAAACTGGGCAATGTAACTTGCGCTCATGGCAAATAAAGCGACAAATAAAAGACCGCTTAGGGTATTGGAACGATTGGCTTTTTGAAACATTTTAAACCTTAGCTTTTTTGTCAATTATAAATCATTCAAAACAATAAGTAAAATAAATTAAACTCGATATAATCATAAATATTTTTAATTAAGAAGTAGCCATGACACTGAAAGAATTAAGCATTTTTTACCATCTGTGCGAAGATGCCCATCTGTGCAATCTCTCTAAAAAGCTAGGCATTACGCAGTCTGCCATCTCTCTTGCCATCAAATCTTTAGAGAAAAAAGTGGGAGAGCCTTTGTTTGACCGTATCGGCAAAAAATTGGTTTTAAGTGAAAAAAGGAAGGCTCTTTTATGAAAAAACCCATCCGCACTATGAAGCACTCAAAGAAGCCCAACTCTTTTTTTCGCACAACGCTCTTGCGGGAAGCCTCAAAATCGCATCGAGTAAGACCATCGGCGAGTACCTTATGCCAAGCATCGTTTATGATTTTCGTCTCTTGCATCCTAGTGTGAGCGTGCATCAAACCATTCAAAACTCAGCCTCTATCATTGAGCTAGTGAAAAATGGAGTGATAGATATGGGGTTTATCGAATCCTCGTGTGAGTGCAAAGAGATACACAAAGAGGTCATCGCTGATGATGAGCTTATCGTCGTGAGTAGCGACAAAGCGCTTCACAACAAACAGTGCTATATTGATGAGCTCTTTGATAAAAAGTGGATTTTGCGAGAAAAAGGCTCAGGCACACGGGAGGTTTTTTTAGAGGCTTTGGGGGAGAGTGCCAAAACCCTTCCGCTTTTTTTGGAATTTAGTGAGTTTGAGGAGGCAAAAACCCTTTTACTTCGCTACAACGAAAGTATCACCTGCCTCTCTCGTGTGGTGGTCGAAAATGAGCTAAACCGAGGGGAGTTGTTTGAGGTGACACTTAAAAATATCAGCCTCAAACGCCCTTTTTACCTCATTTATCACAAAGACAAATACGCCAGTAAACTCTTTAGCGAATTTAAGCGTTTTCTCCTTGAAGCATCTTCCGATAGGCAATAATCTCATCAATGCTTATCATAGGAAAATCGTGTTTTTGTGCAAAAGAGAGTATCTCCTCTCCCACACTCATAGAGCCATCAGCGTTGGTCATTTCACACAGCACGGCGTAGGGAGAAAGCCCTGCGAGCTTCATCAAGTCCACGGAGGCTTCGGTGTGACCCTCACGCTCTAAGACCCCATTTTCACGAGCACGCAAAGGAAAGACATGCCCAGGTGAGACGATTTTTGCTTTGCCCTCAGGATGGATGGCTGCTTGAATGGTGGTGACTCTATCTTTCGCACTCACGCCTGTGCTCACGCCCTCTTTGGCTTCAATGGAGATAGTAAAACCTGTTTGAAATTTTGACTCGTTGTGGGAGACCATCATGGGAAGCCCTAGCTCTTCTACTTTTTGGGGCGGTAAACACAAACAGACAATGCCACTGCACTCACGAATGAGAAGCGCCATCTGCTCAGGGGTTAAGGACTCGGCATGAAAGATAATATCGGCTTCATTTTCACGATCATAACGATCCATGACAATGACACCTTTTTTGTTTTGAAGCGCTTTTAGAGCAAGCGAAACGGAGTGTTCTAACGAGAAATTCGCACACATTTGATTCATGGTAAACCCTTTGGTTTAGAGTAAACTTGAATCAGGGCATTTTTTAAATATAGCACTGAACTTGTCACAAACAATGGCAATCATAGACTACATTCTCTCTCATCCGGACTTTAACCGTTGGTTTTGGAGTTACACCAAATCTGCTGACCTTTTATCTTTACATGTAAAGACAAAAGCGCTCGCGGACTCTCTTCGTAGAAGATTACCGCCAGTAGGGAATTGCACCCTGCCCTGAGAAATAAGTTTCGGGGAGGATTATACTCCACAATTCTTAAAACTTTCAAAAATATAAAGAACTCAACTTTCGCACATAAAACCAAGCTCTTTTTTGGTGTAAGCACCGATAACAGCGACAAGGTGTTGCAGTTCTTTTGAACCCTTGAGATTTTGATGGATATTTGCTATGTTGGTTAGGATTTGT
>JAJOKG010000103.1 GCA_021206415.1 Sulfurospirillum sp.
AAAATTTTGATACTTCAAAAAGAACCAGAAAAATATGCTGTCTATACGATTAAAAAAGGGGATGCTTTACATAAAATCGCACAACATTATGGGATGAGTGCCAAAGCTTTGATAGATCTTAATAATCTAAAAAGTGCAGCACTAAAGCCAAAAATGTCATTGATTGTTCCTTTTGGAAAACCGCCTATGCCTTCCTCTTCGCTTTCAAATCGCGAAAAATTTTATGTGATTCAAACGGGTGACACCTTGCAAACTGTTGCAAAAAAGTATGATATGTCTGTTGCCACATTAGTGAAAGCGAATAAAAAACGAAATACACTCGTAAAAGTGGGAGAACGTCTTGTCATTCCAAAGAATTAGTGCATATGGTTTCGCCTTCATAGTTTTTTTGAGTTTAACGGGATGTTCTTCTAAATCGTCTTACGCCCCTTCCTATTCTTCGGGGGCTAGCTCTTCAGGTTCAGGAAAAATTATTAATACACCCAATATGCATCGAGCAACGATGCGACCTTACACAATTGATGGTAAAACGTACACGCCAACGATGGTCAGTGTAGGGGATTATTTTAGTGGTATCGCTAGTTGGTATGGGAAAGATTTTCATGGCAAAAAAACCTCTAATGGCGAAATTTATAATATGTATGAGATGACCGCTGCCCATAAAACACTTCCTATGAATACCATGCTAAAAGTAACCAATCTTAAAAACAATCAAAGTGTTGTTGTTCGAGTGAATGATAGGGGCCCATTTGTGGGAACACGTATTATTGATCTCTCTTATACTGCGGCAACACGCCTTGAATTGGTTGCGAATGGTACAGGTCCTGTTGGCTTAGAAGTGATCGGATTTGCCGGGGTAGTTGCTCCCTCTGGTGCTCCAAAACAAAGTGTGGTCGAGACGGATTATCTCATTCAAATTGGTGCCTTTAGAAATAAAAATGGTGCCACACGTTTTGCTCAAAGTAATTCAAATGTGAATAATCGATACAATGCGATTATAAAAGAGGGAACGTTTGAGAACGAACCAATTTACCGTGTATGGCTAAAAGGGTTTGGTAGTGAAGCAGAAGCCTCTGATTTTATAGCAAAAGGGCTTTTCAAAGGCTCATTTATCGTAAGGGAATGATGGTATGCAAACAGTACAAAGAGTCACAAAAGAGACAGATATAAATGTTACATTGGATGTAAAGGGAACAGGAAAAGCAGAAATTCATACAGGCGTTGGTTTTTTTGACCATATGTTAGAAGCTTTCAGTAAACACGCTTTAATCGATTTAAATCTTACATGTAAAGGTGATACGCACATCGATTTTCACCACAGTGTTGAAGATGTAGGCATTGTTTTAGGACAAGCATTACGTGCAGAAATTTATCCGATTGAACAGGTAGAACGCTATGGCAATGCAGTAGTCGTTATGGATGAAGCTGCTGTTGAGTGTGCTTTGGATTTGAGTAACCGTGCTTATTTGGTTTATGATGTGAATATGGAAGGTAAAGTAGGTGAATTTGATGTTGAACTTGCTGAAGAGTTTTTTAGAGCTTTAGTGAGCAATGCAGGATTGAGTGTGCATCTTGTTGCAAAGAGGGGTAAAAATAAACACCACCTTTTGGAAGCAACTTTTAAAGCATTTGCTGTGGCATTAAGACGGGCTTTAGCTAAAAATGAGCGTGCGGGTATCCCAAGTACAAAAGGTGTTTTGTGATAGAATTATTGGTTTTTGATGTCGATGGTTGTTTAACCAATGGGGGCATTACCTATGGAAATAGTGATTCTGAAGAGTTTAAAACCTTTCATGTTAAAGATGGTTTTGGCATTGTTTCATGGATGAAATTGGGTAAAAAGAGTGCAATTATTACAGGGCGACACTCTCGTGTTGTGGAGCGTCGTGCAAAAGAGTTGGGCATTAGCTATTTGTATCAAGATGTAAAAAATAAAAAAGCAGTTTTAGAAGAAATCCTCCTTAAGGAAGGCTTGAAATTTGAAAATGTTGCGGCTATTGGAGATGATTTAAACGATTTGGCATTGCTTCGTTGTGTGGGGCTCTCGTTTTGTCCTAAAGATGCCGTCTCTTTGGTTCAAAAAGAGGTAGATATCATTTTAAGCAAAGAGGGTGGTAATGCTTCTGTGCGAGAGATGATTGATTGTGTGGTTGAAAAAGAAAATATGAGTGAGGCATTTGTAAACCTTTGGCTATAAGAATTTTAATATACACATCGCTTCTTTTTATCAGTATGATGTTCTTTTTAATTTTAAAAGAACCCTATGTCATTCATACGCTTGATAAAGAAGGTGATTTAATTCCTGAAATTGAACTCTTTCATGCCCAAAATTATCAGATCAAAGAGGGTAGTGTGGAGAGTATCGTTCGTTCTGAACGTGTGGCACGTTATCGTGATTTTGATAAACTCTATGTTATTCATGCAGGGCATAAAACCAAAGAAGGTTTGCGTGGTGTTTTGGATTCTGATGAAGGTATTTTACAAGATAATATTCTACATTTTAAAACCAATTCTCACTATTTTAGAGATGATGGTGTCTCTTTGGATGGTGAAGATATTTTTTATAACCTTAAAACGGAAAATTTAAAGAGCAATAAGCCTTTTGTCTTTACACAAAAGCAGAGTCGTACATTGGGTGATTCATTTGTTTATCAGATGAAAGAAGGCACAATAAGCGCTACAAATATACACTCGTTTATACAGCAAGTAGGGAAAAATAAATGAAAAAAAGTGTTCTATGGTGTTTTGTACTTGGGGGAATGCTTTATGCCGCACAAGTAGAAATTATTGCCGATAAATTTTTTGCCGATGAGAAGAAAAAAATTAGTATCTTTGAGGGTAATGTCAAAGTGACTAAAGAGAGCGATAAAATTACAGCCAATAAAATCACGGTTGAATTCGATGACAATAAACAACCCACCCGTTATATCGCAACAGGCAATGCAAAAGCGAACTTAATCATGAATCAAAAGAAGTATTATGGTGAAGCGGAAAAAATGACGTATGAGCCTAATAAAAGTCTTTATATTTTAGAAAAAAAAGCATTCTTGCATGAACTTGATACGGATAAAAAAGTGTATGGCGATTTTGTACGTGTCAATCAACTAAGTGGGCATTATGAAGTCGATGGAAAAGGCAGTGCACCTGTAAAATTCATCTTCAAAGTTGAGGATAAAAAAGAGTGATTAAGGTTAAAGATGCCTTTTTTGTCAAATCCGCTTCATCTTTAGAAGAAACAACGCCAGAGGGCGTCAGTGAGGTTGCTTTTATTGGTCGTAGTAATGTAGGTAAAAGCTCTATTATTAACGCACTGACGAACAAAAAAGGGTTGGCAAAGAGTTCATCGACTCCTGGTAAAACACGCTTAATTAACTTTTTTCATGTTGCGCTTGCGAATGAAGATAAAACGTTTAATATACAGTTTGTAGATCTTCCTGGTTTTGGTTATGCAAGAGTCTCCCATAGTATGAAGGAAGAGTGGCAAAAAAACTTAACACGTTATATTGAAAAACGTATCTCGATTCGAGTGTTTGTCCATTTGATTGATTCAAGGCACCCTTTTTTAGAGAGTGATCAAGAAGTCTATGCCTATTTAGAAAAGTTAGTACGACCTGATCAGAAAATTTTACGAATTTTTACGAAATCTGATAAATTGAAACAGAGTGATGTCAGTGTGATTAAAAAACATTATCCAAATGCTCTTTTGGTCTCAAGTAGTAATAAAAAGGGAATTGAAAAGGCATTAAAGGCCATTTTTGAAACGTTGTTTGGAGTTGAGAATGATTGAGTATACTAAAGCAAAATTAAGTGATATCGTTTTAATGCAAGGCGTTGTTAAGCCTGAAGTAGAGAAAGGGATTATTCTTTTTCGTAGTTCTGATGAAATGGCGACGAATATTCGCTCGTATATTCTTGCAAAAAATGGCTCAGAAATTATTGGATTTGGAGCTTTACATTTTCATGCGGATAATTTAGCAGAGATTCGAAGTCTTGTCGTCAAAGAGGATTTTCGAGGTCAAGGTGTTGGTAAAGGTATTATTCAAAATCTTCTTAAAGAAGGTAAAGAAATGGGGCTGAATGAAGTGTTTACATTGACGTATCAAAGAAGCTTCTTTGAAGCCTTAGGTTTTCACGAAATTTCAAAAGAAAAGCTACCTCCTCATAAAATATGGGCTGATTGTATTAAATGTAAACATTTCCCAGTATGCGACGAAATAGCACTGATCAAAACTATTTAAAAATTTTTTGGCTCTCTTTTTGGTTGCTTCTAGGGCATATCCTCTCTACCTTATACCCGCTCATACCTCCTTTTGTAGGAGTCGTTTTTTTGTTATGTGTTGCTCAATGCTGATGAGCACGAAAAAAAATGCCATTCCTTTAATGTTGGGTTTTTTGTATTTATGTTTGTACGATCTTAACAAAGGGTTTTATCTTTTTTCGTATCTCATTTTATTTGTATTGGTTCATCAATTTGTTGTTCATAAGGTTCAATCAACCTTTACATGTAATAACTGTATTTTGGCAGTTTATGTGATGATTGCTTATTTAGGGCATTTTGTACTCAATCTCTTTTTGGCTTATTTGGATAATGATACGTTTGCGTACTTTTCAAATTATTATTTTTATTATATTGCGGTTGATTCTATTCTTTCGTTTATGCTTTTTAGGATTACACGGTGAGAATCAAAATTGTCCTAAGCATCGTTCTTTTTATGTGTATGGCCTTATTGGTTAGGGTTTATTATATTAGTATTAAATCGAATGCTTATTATGAAGAAATAGCCAAACAAAATGCTATTAAAGTGGATGAATTAGCTCCTTTACGAGGAGTTATTTTAGATCGTAATCTCAATCCTCTCTCTGTGAATCGTCTAGGTTTTTCTATTGGTATTAAACCTCGAATGAGTTTGAAATCTCAGCGTGAATCATTGGATGAGGAAATTGCATTTCTCTCCTCGTTAATGCCTGAATACAGTATTGATAGTTTGACAAAAGCATATGTAAAAGCAGATTCTGCGTATAACCATGATTTTGTGGATGTGATCGATTTTGTACCGTATGATAAGATGATTCCTCATTTTGCCAAAATTGCGCAGCGTGAACATATGAGCATTAAAATTACCTCAAAACGTCATTATCCGCATGGTGCTTTAGCTTCGCATATTATAGGGTATGTGGGAAAGGCAAATACGCAAGATGTTGCAGAAGATGAAATAACAAAGCTAGTAGGATTTTCAGGAAAAACAGGCATTGAAAAGTATTACAATGCAATTTTACAAGGTGTAAAAGGTGAAAAAAAAGACCAAAGTTACAGCATTTAATCAACAAATTGAAGAGGTCAGTAAAACATTACCACAAAGCAATGATTTAATTTTAAGTCTTGACCTTGAGCTTCAACGTTACCTTGAAATGGTTTTTGAAGAGGCCAGTGGCGCAGTGATTGTTATGAATGCTAAAAATGGTGAAATTCTAGCAGCTGCGAGTTTTCCTGAGTATGATCTTAATACCTTTGTAGGAGGAATTTCTCAAGAAGAGTGGGCATTGCTTGCTAACGATTTAAAACATCCTTTTACCAATAAACTCGTCAATGGTTTATATCCTCCTGGTTCTGTTATTAAAATGGGTGTGGGTATGGCAATTTTAAATACAGGGATTATTTCGCCTTCAACATTAATTGAAAGTACAGGTGTCATGGAACTTGGTGGTCGGTTGTTTCGTGATTGGAAAAAAGAAGGGCATGGCATGGTGAATTATGTTAGAGCCCTTCAACGAAGTGCTGATGATTATTTTTATAAAACCAGCTTAAAAGTAGGCATTGACAATATTGCTCCTTTTATTAAAAAAATAGGTTTTGGTCAAAAAACAGGTGTGGATCTTCCCCGTGAATTTATAGGTATTGTGCCAAGCCGTGAATGGAAAAAAGAGCGTTTTGGTAAAGGGTGGGCACAAGGTGAAACACTGATTAGCTCGATTGGACAAGGCTATTTTCTAGTTACTCCTATGCAAATTGCAAAGTACACCGCTTTCTTGGCAACAGGCAATGGCGTTACCCCTCATTTTTTGAAAAGAGTGAACGATGCAGAAATTGAGTTTGCTGCTGATCCCAATATTGTGAGTGAAGAGGAAAAACGTTTTTTGAAGGTGACACGAGAAGGGATGTATGCAGTTGCTAATCTTCCTGGCGGAACGGCTATGAACTATCTTACCCATACGGCACCGTTTAAAATAGCTGCAAAAACAGGAACAGCACAAGTTGTCGGTATTTCTCAAACCGATAAAAAAAGGATGCGTGAAGAAGATATGGAATATTATCACCGCTCACATGCATGGCTGACAACCTACGCTCCTTATGATAACCCACAATATGTCATTACTGTTTTGGTTGAACATGGAGGGCACGGTGGTAGTGAAGGAGGCCCTATTGCGGCTAAAATCTATGATAAACTCTACGAAATGGGTTATATTACCGTTGCTTCTGAGTCAAAAGAGAAGAAAAAATAAGACATCTTTTCATCTCTCTTCTGTTCGGACAATCAAGCTTTTAGGAAGAGCATAGTGTTCAATCAAGGCTTTTTCCCTCTCTCTCATTTCCCCCTTATCGACTTCATGGTCATAGCCTAAAAGATGCAACATGCCATGAATGAAAAGTAGGGTGATTTCATCTTCTAACGTGTGCCCCAATTCGTGTGCTTTCTCTTCTGCATATTCGTAATTAATAACAATCGAACCCAAAGGTGCATGTGGAAAATCATCAACAGGGAAACTAAGAACATCCGTTGTTTTTATCCATCCCCCGATGTTCTAAATTAAGATCATGCATGGATTGACTATCAATAAGAAGAAGCTCAACTTCTTTATCGGTATGCTCACGTACAATCTCTTCTAAAAGATTTACATGTAAAGATATATTGAATTCGTTTTCAATGAGTAACATAGAATTCCTTTTAAAATAAACTAGCGTGTTGAGTGTTTGTCTCTTTTTGTAAAAGTGGTTCAAAAAGCTCTTTAGATGCAACAATAAGTGCATAGGTAAAGGCTTCTGTTTTAAGTTGGAGTAAAAGATCTTGAGGTGTTTTAAACCAAATACGTTTCCCAGCAAAGGGAAAGTTATAGTGTAAAGTTTCAGGTAAACACAAAAGAGCCTGTGGATGTTTAGATGATGAAAAAAGATGGGTACAAAGCAGGGGTAAAAGTTCAAAGTTCGGCTCAAAAATAAGGACTTTATCGCTCGTTCCAAACTCTTTTTTGTTAAGATTATGGCTCACATAGCATGGATAAAAATGCTCACAAAAGTCAAATGATCCAAGGTATAAGCAATGTTATGGTTATCACAAAAGTCAAGTAAAGCTAACAATGCCTCGACAAATAAAGAGGGTATTTTTTGTTCTGCATAAAAGCGTTCTTTATAGATAAATGAGCTCAAAAAAAGCCTTTAGCTATAAGATAGGGTTTTACATGTAAAGAATTCTCAACCCGCTCTGCCATAGGCGCAATCTTTTCTGCCAAGCGTTCATCACTCAAGAAAAAAGAGTCTTCCTCTTTGGCCATTAAAACCGTTTTGGTTATATTAATAAGATCACCTTTGAGGCGTTTGAATGTTTTTGGTGCAAGTTGAATTATCTCAAAAAAGGCTTCTTGAACAGGAAAAAGCAGTAATACATCAAGTGATTTTTGGGTGATGGTATAGCGCAGTAACTTAATCAGTGTCTGCTCAATGGTAGAGACTTCAATCCACGCACACTCTTCATCTTCATTGATAAAAGGAAGAATCGTGACAATAGCATAAGCCCCCTTTTCAAGGGCTTGATGAATCATCTCCCGTGAAGCGGTCGTATCAATAAAAAGATCACCATGCAAAACACGAGAGGGTTCAAAGCAGATACTCCCAAACGCATCAATGGGAGGCGTAGTGCTTAGCTTCCCATCAATGATGCGTACAAAGTTCTCTATTTTCATCCAATAGAAGCGCCATTTTTACGTGGACTCTCTGGACGAATGAGGCAGAGTCCCTCTTTATCTTTGGCCGCTAAGAGCATTCCCTCAGAGAGCAGTCCTTTAATGGTGGCAGGCTTAAGGTTGGCGACCACACATACTTGTGTATTCACGAGTGTTTCAGGGCTATAATATTCACGAATTCCCGCCACAATTTGACGCAGTTTTCCCTCACCTAAATCAACACTGAGTTTTAAGAGTCTATCACTTCCTTCTAAAATACTGGCTTCTACAATCGTTCCAATTTTCAAAGAGGTTTCAAAAAATTGCTCAATGGTAATAATAGACTCTGCTTTCACCTCTTTTTTGGAGTTTTTCACAGGTGCTACTTCTAGGGGTGCGGGTTCAGACTTTGCCATAAGTTCTTCTTCAATGCGAGGGAAAAGAGGTGGTACTTTTTCAATGGTAAATTCTTCTAAAAAGCTTTTTCGCACAACCAATTTATCATAGTTTGCTGTCGTGATTTCAAATCCAAGGGCTTTGGCAATGGTAGCAGTAGTCTTTGGCATAATAGGGTGTAAAAGAACGCTCACACGGGCTAAAATATTGGAAACCAACGCCACGAGCGCTAGGGCTTGTTCTACTTTGCCTTCTTTGATTTTTACCCATGGCTCATGCACGGTAATGGCTTGATTGGCAATGCTCAGCACTTTCCAAAGATCCTCCAAATAACGGTTGGTTTGAAGCTCTAAAAGGTTGTTTTCAACATTTTTTAAAATCTCATCCACTGCACCCAGTTCACTTTCATGAAAGGTGTTGACATCTTTGGAATTAACCACACCATTGCTGTACTTGCCACTCATTCCGATAATACGGTTTAAAAGATTCCCCAGCTCATTGCCAAGGTCTGAGTTAATACGATCCATCAAGGCTTTTTGGCTAAAATCACCATCTTGACCAAAAGGAACTTCTCTGAGCATAAAATATCTAAAGTTTTCAAGTCCATAAGCATCAGCGACCTCTTTAGGATTGACCACATTGCCCTTGCTTTTACTCATCTTTTCACCATTTCTCGTCCACCAACCATGAGCAGCAACATGCTTTGGAAGTGCCAAACCAAGGCTCATCAAGAATGCAGGCCAGTAGATGGCATGAAAGCGTAAAATATCTTTCCCCACCAAGTGCATGGTTGCAGGCCAAAACTCCATGTTCTTCTCATCGGTTCCATAGCCTAGTGCGGTGGTATAGTTTAAAAGGGCATCGAGCCAAACATACATCACATGTTTATCATCGTTCATGGAAGAAGGAAGTTTCACACCCCAATCAAAACTGGTACGGGTAATGGAAAGATCACGAAGCCCTTGTTTGACGAAGCTAATCACTTCGTTTTTTTTTGCCTTTTGGAAGGACACATTTTTCATCGCTGTTGTACCATTTGATGAGGTCTTCTTGATATTTTGAGAGTTTAAAAAAGTAGCTCTCCTCTTTGACCAAACGGGTCAGTTTTCCACAATCAGGGCATTTGTCCTCATCGACCAGTTGGGTATCGGTAAAGAAGGTTTCACAACTCACACAGTAGTGTCCCTCATACTCACCCTTGTAGATGTCACCTTTGTCAAACATCACTTGAAATGCTTTTTGTACCCCTGTTTTATGCTCAGCGTCGGTGGTACGAATAAACTTATCGTAGCTAATCTCAAACTCATCCCAAAGGGCACGAAATTTTCCACTGATTTCATCGGCGTAGGCTTGAGGTGTTTTTCCCCGTGATTTTGCCGCTTCTTCGATTTTTTGACCGTGTTCATCGGTTCCTGTTAAAAAGAAGGTTTCATACCCTTTAAGACGGTAATAGCGAGCCATCGTATCGGCAATAATGGTGGTGTAAGCGTGTCCAATATGAGGGACATCGTTGACATAATAAATGGGGGTCGTAATATAAGCTTTTTGGGACATTGTTTTTCCTAATTCATGTTGATTAACTCTATTCATTGATGGTGTTAAAACTCAAATCCGCCACCTTCGCCTTTTGCCATACTTTCATAGACGGCTTTGACGTAGGCTTTGCGGGTTTCACACTCAAACATTTTTTTCACACTCACTGCATGTCGTTACTTTTCTTTCATCTTGACATGTTTGAAGGAGTCTTTTTTTTTTCTTGTAAATTTTGCTCAAAAACATCACTCACATCACTACGCATAGCACTTCTTAACACGTTCTATTTCTACTTTGGAGCCCAAAAAAGCAAGGTGTGGTATCGTGAGGATGAGAAGGACTTAGTTCTAAAATTCTTTGTTTGCCATCAATCGCTTCTCCACCGGCTTTTTCATAAACAAACGCAAAAGGGAAGACCTCAAAAATCATTCTAAGCTTTCCTTTGGGTACATCTGAGGTGGCAGGATAAGAGAAAAGTCCACCACCTTTTAAAAGAATCTGATGCAAATCAGGCACCATGCCTCCAGAGTAGCGTAAACGGTATCCATCGGCAAAAATGGCATCAATAAGGGCTTTATGTTTAGGCTCCCAGCACATTTGTGTTGAGCCGGGTGCATTGAGTTTGCCTTTTTCTTTAAGCTCTATCGTTTTAATGAAGACAAATTCACCGCTTTTGTTCATACGGTACATCTTCACATCTTTTTCTGCGATAACGAGCTCCACACGAGGACCATAAACAACATACACGGCGGCTTTGAGATTAGCACCTGCATAACCACCCTCATAAATTCCAAAAATAGACCCCACACTAAGATTGACATCAATCAGGCTTGAGCCATCTAAGGGGTCGTATCCGACACCGTAAATTCCGTTTACATGTAAAGATGTTTTTTCCTCTTTTTCTTCGCTAATAATCTCTTTAATGGAGGCAACTTTAGCAAACTCTTCTTCAATGATTTGATCACTTTTGATGTCCAATTTAAGTTGGGTATCACCTGTAGAGTTGATATGGTTTGAGTAGCCTGTATCATCAAATTCAATTGCCTCTTTAATGCGGATGGCAGAGCGCTTTATGGCTTCGTAAATTTCAGTCATATTATTTCACTTTCTTTGCGTTTTTTTCTATCCAAGCCACGACGTGCTCAGGGTTATTTAAATCTAAAATAGCAATATGCTCAGGAATAGCATAATCACTTAAACATACACTCTCATCGACCGCAATGGCATCAGAGCATTCAAAATAATCTTCATTAAGTTTATTACGAAAAATAGCGATACGAGGTAGGGGAAGATTTTTAAGTCCTTCCACCAGCAAGAAGTCAAAATCACCGAGCATTTCAATAATCTCATCCAAACTTTTTGAGTGTTTGGAAAAAAGTGTCGTTCGTGTGGGAGATGTCACCACAACTTCAGCACCCGTTTGTGAAAATTTCCAGCTGTCTTTCCCCTCAACATCAAAATGAGCTTTATCGCTCGGGTCATTTTTGATGATAGCAAGAGCGTACTCTTTTTTCAAGATATTTGCTACTTTGAGGATAAGTGTCGTTTTTCCGCTGTCTGATGGTCCTGTGAAGGCAACTGCTAAGGATTTCATTTTTTTCCTGCTTTTTTATGTTATTATCATGGCAATAATAGCAAAAAAAAGATTTTAGCTTTTGATGAGTTTATAAGATTTAAAGCTAAAAAGTCTGGAGTTTTAATGCGATATGTTGTGGCAGTTTTTTTACTGTTTTTGATGAGCGGATGTGCTTCAAAATTAGCACACAATGAGAGTGAAAAAGTATTAGATTACGGAATGACACACAGTAAAAAAATAGAGATTAAACACTCTGAAACATCTCGAACTTTCGTTGTGATTACGTATTTAAACCCTTTAAATCACGCGTTAGTGACGCAAGAGAGTGAAAAATTTATTGTGGGAACTTATATGGCGACAGGCGAGGCAGTTTCTGCAAAAACGATGTTGCAATCTTTTGCTATCAACAAAAAGCAAGATGACGTGAAAGTAAGAACACTTGCAAAAGATGACCCTTTATTAACACTGGTCTCTTCTGCAAATGCATGGACAGATTATCTGTTAGTTGAAGCCCCTTACAGTGATACTATTAACATGGAAATTAGTTTCGAAATCGATCACTCGCAGAGGGTATCAGTAACATTTCGAAAAGATTATTAATTGAAACTGTATCGCCTAGCAACTGGCGATACACAACATAGTTTGCTAGTACTTTTTTCCCGTATTCACGACTCTCTTCGTTTACCATTTTCTCCATACTCCAAAACGGTTCATAGGCATTTTGTGAAAAAGCACCCGCTTGAAGGTGTCGTTTCGTAAATCCAATGCCACCATTGTACGCATAAGCGACAAAGAGTGGGTGCATTAGATTTCGCTCTAAAAAGTTAAGATGAATATTTCCAAAAAGATAGGCAACGCGAGGGTCGAACATGGCACTGATATCAAAGCTATCGAGTTTCTCTTTTTTGGCGATATCTCGTGCGACAAAAGGCATAAACTGCATCATGCCTAGTGCATACGAGGTTGAAACCACAGAAGGTAAAAAAACGACTCTCTTGACGGGCAATCGCCAACATAAGCGCTTGTCTATGAAGGGAGTAGTGTGCAATTTCCTCAGCATAAGGAATAGGATAGTAATGCTTACTGTACCGTGTTGCTCTTTCCATTAAATAGCAATAATGTGGCAGCGTATTGGCGTATTCGAAACTGCGTGCAAACGCTTCTACCTCTTTTGTATTCATGGTATACACTTTATTTATCTCTTTTGTCCATGCAAAAGGATCACTCACCTCAAAGCTAGGATGTCTTCCTTGAAGAGACGGTGAAATAATGTTTTTTAAAGGTATTCCAAGTGTTTCAAAGGCAAACAATGCGTAAATATTGATGTCATTGCTTTGAGAGAGTTTTTGCAATAGTGTGCATTATGACTTGTAAGGTATTGCCAAAAGAGGGCTTTATCTTTCTCTTCTTGCTTCTTCGCACGTTCAATGGCATGTTCAAAAAAGGCAAGGGCTTTGCTTTTTTTCATTATATTTAAGGGCATTGAGTCCCAAATAAAAAAGTGATTTTGAGTTTACATGTAAAGATGGTTCAACAGACAAAAGTGCTTTTTGCATGGTTTCAAGTTTTTCATTTTGAATGGTATTGTAAACCAATTGATTAAAACGTGGGTGATTAGAGAGTCTGTCTAAGTGCTCTTTTGGAATAGGGAACTGATTAAAATTGGCAAGTTTATAGGTCGTAATACTTCCATTATAGAGGCTTAAAAAGGTTTCTGTATCGCTTTTAAGGGCACTTTCATAGACATTTTCGCTCTCCATGAGGCTAATGAGTCTTTTTAATGTTTCATTTTGTATGCGAGGTTTAATGTATGAAAGTTGGCTTTTGGGTAAAGAAGTGAGTTTGGAGATGTTAATACCAATATTTAAACACGCATCATCTTCTTTCATTAAACGTGTGATGTCAAGATCAAGACAGTAAGAGATTTTTTGAAACTCAGGGTCATTCATTTTTTTTGGCAAAAAGGTGGAAAAAACGAAGATTCATGGTGTGAACCATGCCAAAAAGTGCTTTGGCTTCTTCAGGTGTTGCACTCTCCTTTTGGAGATATTCGTAGATATAAAAATCTTTTGCTAAGGATTGGGGTTTGTCTTTAAAAAAAGAGAAATCAACCCCACTATTAGCTAGAAGCGGATGAAAAGTAAGAAGGCAAAAAAGCGTGCCAATAAGAAATTTACAGCGCATTGGCAAGAGCAAATAAGAGTTTAACAGCAAATAAATCAACAAATTGAAGGACTAAAATGACAATTAAAGGTGCCAAATCAATTCCTCCAATGAGTGTTGGAACGAATTTACGAATAAAGGCATAGACAGGATTGGTAAGGCGAAATAAAATCTGTACAATAGGATTATACGGATCAGGGCGCACGAACGTAATCAGTGCTGCAATAATGACCACCCAAATATAGATGTTAATTAACGTATGTAAGATAGTGGCAAATGCCTCAATTAGGGTTGCTAAAACAATCATCGAACAATCTCCTTAAGATAATTTTTAATCAAAGGGTAGGTCTGAGCCAGTGCTAAACCACTCTTCTCTCCCATTAATAAAACATAAAGCGGTGTGAAAAACGCTTCTGCTTTTAAACCACTTTTTTCTGCCAAATAGGCTTCAAAAGCATCATAATTTTCAAAATAGGGCGCTTCTAAAATCAGTTTTTGAAGCGTTTTGCTTTCAGTTTCAAAGCCCTTTAAAGGCTCTTTTTTCGCAAAAATAGCGTCTATTTTTACTTTGATTTCAGCGGTAGTGTTCAGTATTTTAGTGTAAAGTTTTGCTAATTTTCCAATGTTTTCACACGCATAGCCTAGGCGTTTTGAAAGCTCCATAGCGCTTAGGTTTTGAATACATTTACGGTTCATGTGGCACAGTGCTTCTTTCTCAAACGCCACAGGCGTGTTTGTTTTCTCCTCACTACTGAGCCATTGTGTACCAAGCGCTAAAAGATACTGTGCAATTGCTTCAGGCATAAAACCCTCATCCAAAAGCGCTTTAACACGAATCGCATCAGCATTTTCAAGCTTTGGAACGTAAAGATACGTTAGTGCTTCTTCATAGCCCAGTGCTTCTCTGACCAGATTCTCTTTGGAAGCATCTTCTCTGCATGACTCCTCACGAATGAGGGTGCTAGCACCTTGAAGCATATCATCACACGCCCTAGCAAACACGGGCGTGGGGTATTTGTCTCTTTGCATGATGGTAAAGCTATCGTTTGTGCTAGATGAAGGTTTCATACGAATCACAAAAGGGCTAGGGTTGTTTAAAATCTCATCGCTACTTAAATGCTCACACGTCCCATCATAAGGGAAAGCTTTATTTTCAGGGCAAAAGCAGATAAAGGCTTTTTTTCTATCCAAAAGTGTGGAGGCAAATTGGAGATGGTACTTAAAGTTATTGCTTTGGTAGTAGAGCTGGCTATAAGAAATACCAAAAAGCGCTAAAATCTCTAAGAACGCATCCTCATTGGTGTCCATGGCTTCGCTTCTTTTTCCATCTTCCATACGCACAATCAACGGTAGATTTTTTTTGCTCTGCATAAAGAGTGCTCAAAAGGGCGATGCGAAGTTCACTCACGAACATATCATGCGTGGGGGCAAACGAAAATCTAACCATGGTTTAGCTTCTTTGAGATGAGTTCATTGACGATGCTAGGATTGGCTTTGCCACCGCTGTGTTTTAAAACAAGTCCCACAAAAAGCCAAAAAGATTGGTATTGCCTGCTTGGTATTTGGCGACATTTTCAGGGTTTTTTGCCATTACTTCAACAATGAGTGCTTCGATGATGGAAGGGTCGCTGATTTGCTTCAAGCCTTTGCTCTCAACAATGGCTTTTGGTTTTTCACCTGTGTGTACCATGGATTCAAAAACCTCTTTGGCAATTTTAGAAGAGATGACGCCTTCATCAAGCATTATCACCAACTCCGCTACTTCAGTGGCGCCAAAGCTTAGTGGTAGCTCTTTTTTAAGTTCTCTGGCAACTTCGTTGGCGACTAGATTGGCAAGGGTTGTTGGGCTTTTTACATGTAAAAGCGTTTCATCAAAAAAGTGGCTAAGCGCTTCATCACGAGCTAGGGTATTGGCGATTTCTGCGTTGAGGTTTAAGGCGGTGTAGCGCTCAAAACGTGCTTTTTCTTCATCATTCATGGGTACGACATCACCCTCAACATGCGCTTTTTTAGCTTCTGTTTTTGGAGCGTTTTTAGGAGCTTCATTTTTTTTCGCCCACGAATCTTTAAGCCCTACGATTTTGTTAAACACAGGGTGCGCATCGGTATAATCCATCGGGTCAGCGTAAAAATAGCCTTGTCTTTCAAATTGGAACCTGACATCAATTTTTTCGCTAATCACCGCAGGCTCAATCAAGGCATGGGTGTTTACATGTAAAGAATCAGGATTCAAATCTTCCAAGCTCTCAGGCGCATCGACTTTGTACAAACGCTCATAAAGTCTCACTTCGATTTGTTTGGCGTGTTTCGCACTCACCCAGTGAATCGCACTTTTGGTTTTAATGCCACTCGTGTCAGCCCCACTTTTAGAATCAGGATGGTAGGTGGCTTTTAACTCGACAATAGAGCCATTTGCATCTTTAATCACCTCTTTACATGTAAGAATGTAGGCGTGTTTAAGGCGCACAGGTTGTGTAGGTGTCAAACGGTGGTAGCCCTCTATCGGGTTTTCCATAAAATCGTCACGCTCGATGTAAATCTCACGGGAGAAAGGCAATTTTCGTGAACCCTCTTTAGGCACATCGTGTGGGTAGTAAGAAGCTTCTATCTCCTCTTCACCCTCGTAGTTTTCGATGGTGACTTTTAAAGGGTCAAGTACACACATGACGCGAGGCACTTTTTGGTTTAAATCATCTCGTATGCAAAATTCCAGTTGCGCCACATCGACCATGGAATTGGCTTTAGCGATGCCGATTTGCTCACAAAAGTTGATGATAGACTCTGGCGTATAGCCTCGTCGTTTATAGCCTGCAATGGTGGGAAGGCGTGGGTCATCCCAACCGTTTACGTAATTGCCATTCACCAGTTCTAAAAGCTTTCGTTTGCTCATGACCGTGTAGTTGATGCCAAGACGTGCAAATTCGTGTTGATACGGACGAGGTGGGGTAAGCTCCAAAGCATCTAAAACCCAGTCGTAAATGTCACGGTTGTTTTCAAACTCTAAGGTACAGATGGAGTGTGTCACGCCCTCAATGTAGTCCGATAAACAGTGCGCAAAATCGTACATAGGATAGATGCACCATGTATCTTTCGTTCTAAAATGGTGGGCATGACGAATGCGGTACAAAAGTGGGTCACGCATCTTCATATTCGCTGCACTCATGTCGATTTTGGCTCTTAGAACATGTTCCCCATCTTTAAATTCGCCCTTTTTCATACGTTCCAAAAGGTCTAAATTTTCTTCAATGCTACGGTTCGCAAATTGGCTACGTTTTCCTGCTTCGGTAACGCTTCCACGGTACTCTCGTATCTCTTCTTCGTTTAGGCTATCAACATAAGCTTTGCCCATTTTAACGAGTTGGACGGCATAGTCGTAAATTTTAGGAAAATAATCAGACGCATAACGCACTTCACCATTCCAGTTAAACCCTAGCCATGTCACTGCATCTTTGAGTGCTTCGACGTATTTAGTATCTTCGGTGGTGGGGTTGGTGTCATCCATGCGGAGGTTACAATGCCCAGCATAATCACGTGCAATGCCAAAATTGATACAAATAGACTTTGCGTGTCCAATGTGCGGAAAGCCATTAGGCTCAGGAGGAAATCTCGTGACAATGTTTTGATACTTGCCTGATTTTAAATCCTCTTCCACTTTTAGACGTAAAAAATCTTTACTTTCGCTCATGTTATTAAAACCTTTGATGTAAAACTCTGATAGTTTGTATTTTATCATGTGCTGCATTAATTAACCCAAAAGTGTTTTTACATGTAATAATGATTTGAAGATTTTTGAGTCTAATGAAATGACGTATGGATTATGAATGTTGCGTTTGTTTGTGGATGCCGTTCATAGCGATAATTGTCCACGAGATTAACATGACATTAACGAAGGTTACTGCATAGATCGTAAGCTGTATACTCATAAAATCGCTTTTCAAAAAGATAAGGAAGGGAAGGATAATAACCCTTCCTTATACACATTAACGAGTTGGCACACGTGAACTAAGAGGTTGTGGCTTAAATTCTGGTAAGAAGCGACAATCGCTCGTATCCCATTTCGCATCTAAAGATTGACACTGTTTGGCAATACTGTGAGCAGTTGGTTTTTTTCTTTGTATTGATCCACTCAAGTAGTCCATTCATAATAGAGACGTAATGTACATCACTGATGTAGCTGTGTTGATTGTCGTTGGCAAACGTTTGAACCAAATTGGTACCTTTGCCTGCTTTTTCAACTTTTTGTTTCCAAAAATCAGCAATTTCAACGAAAACCGTTGGGTCATTGACTGCATTGATGCTGACCATTGGAAGGGCGATATTGCCCGTTGGGTCTGCATCTTTGGCAAAATCAGCTACAGCTTTGGGGTCTGCTTTGTAACGAAGCACTTTTTTTATTAAGCGCATCATCGTTGCTTGATCCTACGTATTTGACGTTTTCATTGCCAAAAGGGTTACGACCATCTAAACGGTTCCATACGATGTCTTGAAAATGATTCGTTGCCCATGTTAAATGTGCCTGAATGTTTTTTTCAGGGATTTTGATGACATTGACAATAGTTTTAAGGTTGTCTTTTTGTTTGGCAGTGCGTTCACTTTCTGGTTTATCTAACCCCAAACACTCGTTGACCCTTTGTGTTAAATCTTCTTTTTTCATCAGTTTCGCATCTTTGGGAAGTCCCTGCCATAACGGGTATTGTACTTCATTTGCACGAACCTCGTACTCCCTTGCAGAAGAGTATAAAGCCCTAGATGCCCTAGGTCACTCAACCAGCCTTGAAGCCTCGCTTTCTTATCCACTTATTCGCACACGCTTAGAGAGCTTACACTTGCACTTAGGCTATGCCCATAAAAAGATGAGAGATGAGATAAAAAGTACCGATGATATCAACAAAAAAGATTCAGATGCACTGAGCCTTGGGGCAAATTACCTTAAACACCATACCCTCTTTGGGTTAAACAGTACCCTCTCAAGTGAACTTAAACTCACCAAAGGCGTGTTAGATAGCCCTAGCAATGATGACACCGATGGAGCGTATGCGAAAGTTTCAGGCAGTGTCGAAGAGACCATGACATTTTCACCCCAATACGCTCTCACCACAAGCCTGCGTTTCCAAAAAGCACTGGGCAATAAAAACCTCGATGGCTCTGAAGACTTCTCTTTAGGTGGAGCCTATGGTGTAAGAGCCTTTCCTGATGGTGAACACTCTGCTGAGAATGGCTACATCCTAGGCGCAGAACTTTTTTTATACTTTACCTTCTTATGAGAATATAAACCACAAAGCCAGCCTCTTTGTGGATACAGGGTATGCCTCGATGCAAAACAAAAACGGTACGAGTGAGAGCAGACAACTTTCTGACATTGGCTTAGGGTATCAAGCCTCCTACAAACAGTTTTTTGGCAAAGCGCAAATTGCTAGAGTCATGGGTGGAGAAAAGGTGGAGAGTGAAAGTGAACGCTCCACAAAACTTTTACTGCAACTAGGCTTTGTTTATTAGGCGTTACATGTAAAGCCTTTCTCAAAAACAATACGCTACCATGTACCAGTTTATTTTTAAGGATTAGGGCATGGAGCGTATTAAAAACATTTCAATTTTTTCAAAACTCTCTGACGAACAGCTCGAAAAGCTGAAAAAAATTTCGGTGATTAAAAAGTACAGTGCCAAAGAAATTTTGTTTTACGAGGGTGATGCGCCTGTGTATCTTTATGTGCTATTACAAGGAACGCTCAAAGTCTACAAAACAAACCACAAAGGACAGCAGATTTTTTTGCATCAGTTTTATCCTGGTGGATTGGTGGCAGAACTGGCAAATTTTGAAAATATTCCCTATCCAGCAACGGCTGAATTTATGAGCGATAGCGAGGTTTTGCGCATTGATTATAAAGCGCTTGAAAAAGATTTTTTCAAAAATCCTGACATCTCCTTTGAGATTATTAAGAGCTTGATTGCTAAGCATAAAATCTTGATTGATGTGATTCAAAAAGAGGTCATTTTAACCGCAGAGGCTAAAGTGGCTAAGTTTATCTTAGAAAATTCTGATCTTTTTGATACGTTAAAAAATACTCAGATAGCCTCACTGCTCAACCTTACCCCTGAAACCCTCTCTCGTACCCTTTCAAAATTTAAATCTTCAGGTTTTATTGAGATGGATGAAAAACATACTTGTCATATTTTAGATAGAGCTTCTTTAGAAATCATGCTATAATTTCGACCTTTCATTTTTATTGCTTCGTTTGCGGGTGTAGCTCAGTGGTAGAGTGTTAGCTTCCCAAGCTGAAAGTCGCGGGTTCGAGCCCCGTCACCCGCTCCATTTATTTAAACAATCGTAAAAAAGGACATTTATTTGGTATTGGCGTTAAAAAAAGAGTGGTTTGGAATATTAAAGGTGATATTCTCTCTGGTTTAGTAGTAGCTCTTGCGCTCATTCCTGAGGCGATTGCGTTTTCGATTATTGCGGGGGTTGACCCTAAAGTTGGGTTGTATGCTTCGTTTTGTATTGCTGTGGTGATTGCGTTTGTCGGAGGTAGGGCTGGTATGATTTCAGCCGCTACTGGGGCGATGGCACTTTTGATGGTGACGCTGGTCAAATCGCATGGCTTAGAGTATTTGCTCGCCGCTACGGTTTTAACAGGC
Organism: Sulfurospirillum sp.; assembly: GCA_021206415.1. Taxonomy (GTDB): domain Bacteria; phylum Campylobacterota; class Campylobacteria; order Campylobacterales; family Sulfurospirillaceae; genus Sulfurospirillum. The sequence goes on from JAJOKG010000103.1 coordinate 20,237, forward strand.
ATTTTGCAAATCCTTGCGGGGTATTTGAAACTGGGCTCTTTGATGAGCTTTGTCTCACGCTCGGTTGTGGTGGGTTTTGTCAATGCGCTGGCGATTTTGATTTTTATGGCGCAACTGCCAGAACTGAGTAATGTTTCGTGGCACACGTATGCTTTTGTGGTAGCAGGACTAGGCATTATTTATGGCTTTCCACGTTTGCCTTTGGTGGGTAAACTGATTCCATCACCACTGGTGACTATCATCGTGATTACACTTGCAAGTTTAGCACTTGGTTGGGATGTGCGAACTATTGGCGATATGGGTATATTGCCAGATACCTTGCCGATGTTTTTAATTCCTGATATTCCCTTAAGTTTTGAAACTTTGCAAATCATTTTTCCCTATTCTGCTGCACTTGCCGTGGTTGGGCTTTTAGAATCGCTGATGACTGCTACCATCGTTGATGAACTCACCGATACCAAAAGCAATAAAAACCGTGAGTGTAAAGGGCAGGGAATGGCGAACATCGTGGCTGGATTTTTTGGAGGGATGGCAGGCTGTGCGATGATAGGACAGTCGGTCATCAACATCAAATCAGGCGGACGAGGCAGGCTTTCAACCCTTTTTGCAGGCGTGATGTTGCTCATTATGGTGGTTTTTTTAAGCCAGTGGCTCTCGCTTATTCCTATGGCAGCTTTAGTGTCGATTATGATTATGGTCTCGATTGGTACGTTTGATTGGGGTTCTATTAAACGCTTAAAAACGCTTCCACTCTCGACCAATATCGTGATGCTCTCAACCGTTGCTGTAGTCGTTTGGACGCACAATCTAGCCTATGGGGTTTTAACGGGTGTACTTTTAGCCTCGCTCTTTTTTGCCAATAAAATCAGCCACTTTATGTACGTGGAACACACCTTAAACGAAGAGGGCACGGTGGCTTATTATAACGTTGTGGGGCAAGTCTTTTTTTAATTCGGCGGAGCGATTTATTAATTCCTTTGATTTTAAAGAGGTGGTCGATAAGGTCGTAATTGATTTAAGCAGGGCTCATTTTTGGGACATTACAGGGGTAAGTGCTTTGGATAAAGTGGTCATTAAATTTCGTCGTGAGGGTGCTGAAGTGGAAGTGATAGGTTTAAATGAGGCAAATCAGACAATTATAGATCGTTTTGGTGTGCATGATAAGCCTGAAGCGATTGAAAAATGATGGGAGGGCACTAGGATGTCTAAGAAAATTATCGCCTGTGTGGATGGTTCGATTTTTAAGTGAAGCCGTGTGTGATTTTGGTGCTTTTTTTTTCGAAGACTTTGGGGCTTTCGTTGGAGCTTTTAAGCGTCGTGGAGCATTTACATGTAAGCGCTCAAACCGACCTCTCAGGCAATATCGGTTTAGGCTCGCGGGATGATTTACTAGAGAGCCTCATTGATGAGGAAAAAAGTGAGAGTAAAAAAGCTATTGTTGAGGGCAGAGAGATGCTTTCACGCCTTCATGAGCGTGCATTAAGCCAAGAAGCCAAAGCGGTAAAAATCGTTCAAAAGCACGGTGAATTGTATGAAAATGTGCAAGCCCAAAAAGAGGAGATTCGCCTTTTAATTCTAGGACTTCGAGGTAAAGACCACGAGAGCAATGTACATGCTATTGGCTCACAGGTTGAGGAGTTGATTCGCACCCTTAATGTTCCTATTTTATTGGTCAATGAAGCGTTTTTTTGAGCCTAGAAAAATTCTTATAGCTTATGATGGTTCACCCTCATCTAAAAAAGCCATAGACATGGTGGTCAAAGAGCCACTTTTTAATCATGTTGAGCGTCATATTGTTAATGTTTATAAAGACAAAGCACTCTCATCTTTTATGCTAGAAGAAGCAACGCATATCTTAGAAACACTCAGTTTTAGTACGCTTTATACGGCATCGCTTCAAGGAGAGCCCATTAAAGAACTTTTGAACTATCAAAAGGAAAAGAGTATAGATTTAATTGCCATGGGTGCGTTTAGTCACAGTCGTATTAGAGATGCCCTGTTTGGGAGTTTTACTTCAAAAATGATTTTATCGACTCCCAAACCGTTGTTATTACTACGTTAATTAAAAGAGGGGGGAAACGCTTAAAAATATTTTCCCTCTTTTTGCATATTTACATTATTTTTAGTTTATCTAAGAATCAAAATGCGAATGAAAGTAGGCATTTAAAGCCTATTTTCCACGAGCAGATGGCGTACCATTGGATGCCATAAGGTTTCAAATAGGAGGGTAATAGCTTTAAAGTTGTATTTCACACACGTATCCTACCCCATAAAGATTTTTAATGAAATCACTGTGAATTTTTTTGCGTAACTCTTTGACAATGGATTTTAAGGCTTCTTTGCTGGGTTGTTCAAACTCCCACATGTATTCAAAAAGCTGTTCATAGGTGATGGTTTGGTTGGGACGTTTTAAAAAGTACTCCAACAATCGGCTCTCACTTTTGGAGAGATGCAAGGTGTTTTGATGAAGAGTAATCGTTTTACGACAATAATCATACAGGCACTCAGGCATAATAGAGATCACAGGTTGGTGATCAACCAGTTCAAGAGCAACATCTTCCAATGCTTTAATTAAGGTGTTTTTATCGTAGGGTTTGGTGAGGTAGCGTGTGATTTTAAGCTCAACGGCTCGCCAAAGATACTCTTGTTCCGTATGGGCTGAGAGAATGATGATAGGAATTTGTTTATTGACTTGACGAATTTTTTTTAACCACTTCAAGCCCATCTATGTGTGGAATAGAAACATCCAACATCAACACATCATAGATATTGCCTAAAGCTTCTTCTAACGCTTCACGTCCATCTTTAACGCCTACAACTTTACCAAAAAAAAAGTTCTAAAGATTCCATAATATTGCAGAGAATAGTCGCTTCATCCTCGACACATAGAACTTTTTTATCCGATAAAATGTCTAAAAGGTTATACGTATTCATCGTGTGTATCTTTATCAGTAAAATATATAAGTCTTAAAAAAAACAGAAAAATAGTATCTGCTTTTTTCTTATAACATTATTTTGTAAGATTTTTTTTATTTTTATCGTTATTACCTCTTCTTGTCCTTTGAAACAACGTAAATATAGTGCTTTTAGCTCTTTTGTAAAACGGAGTCATTTTCTCTTGAATTAAGAAAAATTGATATAAGTCAAGGTTTTTTTTCACTTTATTTATACAATAACCACAATCTTAGTATTATCTTTTACGTTTAAATAAAAATTAATAATAGGAGGTTAGATCTTTAGTTACACGATGATGCAGATCATGTGTGTTTGGGTTGGGCGTTGTTGCTTTTACATGTAAAGATGAAAAGTTAACGAAAGAATAAGGAGGAAATGTGAAAATAGTAATTTCCTAAAATACGCAGCACTTTGTGCTTTTATCGTAGCCATTGGTTTTTTTGTTTATATGGTTAATGCATCTAAAGCGCTGTCGTATCTCTCCAGTGATCCAAAAGCCTGTATCAACTGTCACGTCATGAACACGCAATACGCAACATGGCAACACAGTTCACATGCTGAGAGGGCCACTTGTGTCGATTGTCACTTACCACGAGACAATATGGTAAACAAATACATTGCAAAAGCCATTGATGGGTACAACCATAGTATGGCATTTACGTTTAATACGTATAAAAATGCGATTAAAATCAGTGACAATGGTGCACAAAGAGTTCAGGATAATTGTATCTCTTGCCATAAAAGTCTGACTTCAGGCATGGTAAACAACAGTGATAAATATCATAATTATGATGATCCAAGTGTCGCTACGGGCAGACGTTGCTGGGAGTGTCATAAAGGCGTACCTCATGGCAAGGTAAGAGGTCTTACCACAACACCTAATGCGTTGGGTGTTAAAGAAGTTAAGTAAAAGGAAGGATGATGATGAAGTTTAAATTATTACTTGCTGGTTCATTGGTAGCGATTGGTGCGATGGCGCTTTTAGCGAATAACATCAACGAAAAAGAAAAACAGCGTGTTGAGTTAACAAAAGCCCCAAGTCAAGCGGGAATTGTTGGTAAAGAGAAGAGCGAAGAGTGGGCAAAATACTATCCTCGTCAGTTTGATTCATGGAAAAAGACTAAGGAGTACGACACCTTTGCAGACATGCTTGCCAAAGACCCCGCACTCAATATTGCATGGGCAGGGTATGCATTTTCAAAAGACTACAACTCCCCTCGTGGGCACTATTATGCATTGCAAGATAATATCAACACTCTTCGAACAGGTGCTCCAGTGGATGCTAAAACTGGACCATTGCCAACGGCGTGTTGGACCTGTAAATCTCCAGATATTCCTCGTTTGATCGAAGAAGATGGTGAATTAGAATTTTTTACGGGCAAATGGGCAAAATACGGTTCACAAGTGGTGAATTCTATTGGCTGTGCAAACTGCCATGATGATAAAACCGCAGAACTTAAAGTGCGTGTTCCTCATCTAAATCGTGGACTTCAAGCAGCGGGTTTAAAAACCTTTGAAGAATCGACCCATCAAGACAAACGCTCTTTAGTCTGTGCACAGTGTCACGTCGAGTATTACTTCAAAAAAACAGAGTGGAAAGATGCCAAAGGTGTGGATAAAACAGCGATGGTCGTCACCCTGCCATGGGCAAATGGTATTGGAAAAGATGGAAATGCAGGTGTTGAGGGTATGATTAAGTACTACGATGAAATTGGTTTTGCGGATTGGACACATAGTATTTCTAAAACACCAATGCTTAAAGCACAACATCCTGGTTATGAATTCTGGAAATCTGGCATTCACGGTCAAAAAAGGTGTTTCATGTGCTGATTGTCATATGCCTTATACGCAAGAGGGTTCTGTGAAGTATTCTGATCACCAAGTGAAAGAAAATCCATTGGATTCTATGGATCAAAGTTGTATGAACTGTCACAGAGAGAGCGAGTCAAAGCTTAGAGGCATTGTTCACCAAAAATATGAGAGAAAAGAGTTCTTAAATAAAGTGGCGTTTGATAACATTGGTAAAGCGCATCTTGAAACAGGCAAGGCTATGGAGCTTGGTGCAACTGATGCAGAGCTTAAAGATATTCGTACATTGATTCGTCATGCACAATTCAAAGGCGATATGGCAGTTGCAGCACATGGTAACTATTTCCATGCTCCTGAAGAGACCCTTCGTTTGCTTTCTTCTGCGAGTGAAGATGCTCAAGAAGCGCGTTTATTGTTAGTTAAAGTATTGGCAAAATACGGTGCAATTGACTTTATGGCTCCTGAGTTTGACACCAAAGAAAAAGCTCAAAAATTGGCTAAAGTGGATTTAGCAGCATTGGCGGCTGAAAAGATGAAGTTTAAACAAACTTTAGAGCAAGAGTGGAAAAAAGAAGCAAAGGCAAAAGGCAGAGCTAATCCAGAAATGTATAAAGATGCTGATACCATTAACGATGGGAAATCTTCTTGGAATAAAAAGTAAGTATGATTTAAGATGAAGGGGTTTTCTCCTTCATCTTTATGTTATACTAAAGCGACGTGAGGGTTACGTTTTTTTCGTATAACATAAAGGATTTTGTGGTGTTACTTAGCATTTTGCGTTCGTATAAGACCATGCTGTTTGTGCTTATCGCCTTAGCGCTAGGGGCTGCGGTTGCAACCTTTTTAGAGAATGATTTTGGTACGGCGTTTGCGAGGCATTATGTCTATGATGCGCTTTGGTATGAAGTGCTTTTGTGTTTAGCCTCTTTCAATATCGCGTTGGTACTTTATCGCACCAAAATGTTTTTACATGTAAGCCGTTTTACGTTTCATTTTGCTTTTATTGTACTGCTCATTGGCTCAGGGCTCACCCGTTATTTTGGGGTGGATGGTGTGATGAAAATTCGTGAAAACAGCAGTGCTAATACCCTTTTTTCTACCGAACTCAATGACGAAATTACCCTTCCTTTTACTGTGCATCTTAAAGATTTTGAGATGGAGCGTTACTATGGAAGTAAGGCACCTTCGTCGTATAACAGCGATGTGCGTATTGAAGATGGCACGATAAGCTTTGATGCGCATATTTCCATGAATGAGCCTCTTACGTACAAAGGGTATAAATTTTTCAGACGTTTTACGACCCTGATGAAAAAGGAACCATTCTCTCTGTAACCAAAGACCCAGGGGTTGAAGTGACGTATGTAGGATATGCGCTTTTGTTTTTAGGACTTATTTTTAATCTTTTCGATAAAACATCACGCTTTTCAAAGCTTCTTGCTTCGATGAAACAGACCTCCTTGCTTGTTGGGCTGATACTTTTGACACAAACCCCACTTTTTTTCGCACAGTGACTATGTTCAGACCTATTTGGATGAGCATCGAGCCAACAGTGTACACGTCGCAGAGGCGTTTGGAGAGCTTGTGGTGCAATCTCGTATGGGACGCATGAAACCTTTTGATACACTCGCTCAAGAGGTACTCTATAAACTCAGTGGTAAAAGCGCTTTGTATGAGATGAGCCCGACGCAAATTGCGCTAGGAATGCTCTCGCATCCAAGCTTGTGGAAAAATTTGCCGATGATTCAAACCAAAACGCCAAAACTCAGGGAGTTTGTTGGTGTTTCACCGACACAAAAACTGCTTTGTTTTGAGGATTTTTTTGAGGGGCATCGCTATAAGCTTGAAGAGGAGTTACACAAAGCCTTAGCGCTTAAGCCTAGCCAACGAGGAACCTTTGAAAATGATGTAATTAAAGTCGATGAGAGGTTGAGCATCGCCTTTATGATGTACCAAGGGGTGTTGTTTAAACTCTTTCCTGTCATTGGCGATGAACATCATACCTGGGTGGCGTTTGAGCAGCTCATCATGAAAGGTAAAGGCGAAGAGCTCAAAGAGGTACAAGAATCTTCGGTGCATTTTGCCAATGCTTTGTTTGAGCGAAACTATGAAAAAGCATCGTTACATGTAAAAACTTTTGAGGCGTTTCAAACACGCTATGGATCACACATTATGCCCTCAAAAACGCATGTAAAGGTGGAGATTTTTTTACAATCAGATAAAGATTTTTGAGCGTTTAACCTTAGCGTTATGTGTTGATGAGTATCGCATTGCTCATAGTGGCATTTGGGCAGGTTTTTGCGCCACATATCTTTACATGTAAAAGGCTCAAACCTCTTTTTTACGGGGTAGTTTTACTTTTTATCTTGCATACATTGGGATTGGCGCTGAGGTGGTATGTTAGCTCTCATGCACCGATGAGCGATACGTATGAGTCGATGATTTATATTGCATGGTCGTGTTTGCTTTTTTGTATGCTCTTTATGCGTCACTCACTTTTTGCGCTTTCTGGTTCGGTGATGATGGCAGGCATTTTTTATGTTTGTGGCGCATTTAGGAAATATCGATCCTGAAATTACCAACCTTGTGCCTGTTTTAAAATCTTTTTGGCTCAGTCTTCATGTCTCGGTGATTACAGCCAGTTATGGCTTTTTTGCTCTAGGGTGTGCGCTGGGATTTTTTACACTTATACTCTTTACATGTAAACGCTCTTCTAACATTACAAAAGCGATTTTAAGCTTAAGCGTGATGAATGAAGTCGTACTCATCTTAGGCTTAAGCCTTTTGGTGATTGGGAACTTTTTAGGGGCGATTTGGGCGAATGAGTCGTGGGGACGTTACTGGGGCTGGGATCCTAAGGAGACGTGGGCGCATATTGCGATTATTGTTTATACGATTATTTTACATGTAAGGCTGATTCCAAAATTCTATTCGCACTATCTTTTTGCCGTGCTCTCTTTGTTGGGATTTGGTTCTATTTTGATGACCTATTTTGGGGTGAATTTTTACTTAGCAGGGATGCACTCGTATGCCACAGGTGATCCTGTGCCGATTCCTCATTGGGTTTATATTTGTCTTTTTTGTGTAACATTGCTGATTCTCGTTTCGTATAAAAATAAACAATTAAAGGAAGAAAAATGAAAAAAACAACGGCGCTTTTAGCCTCATTTGCTTGTAGTATGAGTTTATATGCAGGAGATATTCATGAGGGTGTGATTAAAGATGTTATTCATGGTGGTGGTTATACGTACCTTGAGATAGAAGATGCAAAGAAGAGTTATTGGATAGCCGTAGAGGGTGTGGAGATTCCTAAAGGGCTGGAAGTACGTTTTGAAGAAGAGATGCGTGCGAAAAACTTTCAAAGTAAGGCACTCAATCGTACCTTTGATGAGTTAATATTCGCATCCAACCTCCAACACCGCACCAATGTCTCTGAAAAAGGAAATTTAGCGTTGATTACAGACGTGGTCGAACGCTCACCGTATCAAAAAGAGGGGTCGATGAATGTGAAAGAGGTGTTACAAAAACGCCCAACGCTAAATGGAAAAACGATTGCTATTCGTGGAAAGGTCGTCAAAGCTTCACAAAATATTATGGGACGAAATTGGGTTCATATTCAAGATGGAACAGGCGAGGGAAGTGAGGTTGGACGCATTGTGTTTACCTCAAAAGAATTACCTAAAGTAGGAGATATCGTAACCGCAAGCGGTGTTGTCGCCATTGACAAAGATTTTGGTTCGGGATATATTTATAAGATTATTGTAGAAAACGCTACGTTTAATCACTAAATCCTAAAGAGGTGTCAATGGCAAATGAACAGTTTCTTTTATTGCAATCTTTACCATTGTTTCATTCTTTAGAAGAAGAGGACATTCACACTATCGCTTCGTTTTGTACGGTACATCATCATAAAGCGGGTGATGTACTTTTTTATGAGAAAGATAGCAAAGATGCTATTTTTTACATTATCTCAGGTTCAGTGAAGTTTTATAAAGTGGATCGTTTTGATAATGAAATTTTTCTTTATAAACTCTACTCTAACTCGCTGATTTTTAATGTTTCTAAATTGATTGATAGTTTTTTTATTAGCTGTTATGCCAATGCTGAGTTTTTGGAAGATAGCACGATTTTACATATTAAAAAGCACTCCGTTTCGAGAGATGATTTATGCCAATCAACGGTTAATGAAAAAAATTTTAGAAGAGTCATTTTCTATGATTCAACAAATGCAGTGTATTATTAGTCGCGACGTGGTGTTTGATGGCACAGCAAAAGTAGCGCATATGTTAGTGAATGACCTTGATACTTTTAACAGTTTGAAAAAACATGAAATCGCTTATATGTTGCATATTCAGCCTGAAACACTCTCTCGCATTCTCAATAAACTGACCCGTAATGGTACGATTGAAATTGATAAAAACAATGTCGTGATTTTAAATGTTCAAGAACTCAAAGATATTTATGAATAGGCACAACCGATGATAAAACCAACAACGATTAGCACCAAGATGCGTTTGGCAGGGGGATTGCTCTCTTTTGTCATTATTTTTATTATTTCTTTAACCGTAATGATGAATCAAATGAGTAAAAAAGATTCGTATATTATTAACATTGCAGGCAAGCAGCGGATGCTTTCTCAAAAAATGAGTAAAGAGGCTTTCTTTATTGCGCATCGTCATTCCAATGATTTTAGAGAACTCAATACCGCCGTCAATCTTTTTGAAAACAGTCTCAAAGATTTGCTTTATGGCAATGAAACTACGGGCATTTACGCTCCTCAAAATGAAAAAATCAAAACCAAATTAGAAGAAGTAATGGGCTATTGGGTACCGTTTCGCATTCATATTGAAGAGCTTAAAAGTGACATCGAAGGGGTACGACCCGATATGGAAGTTCTAGCGGGACGGATTGAAAAACTGTTGTATCTTTCTGATAGCGTCGTGCAACGCATGGTGCGTGCAAATTTAAGCAATGTCCATATTGACCTCTCTGGTCGCCAAC
>JAJOKG010000034.1:0-5288 GCA_021206415.1 Sulfurospirillum sp.
TTTCTTAGAAGCCATCGTCTACAACTTTTTTGGGATTTCTAACTCTTTGTGGTAAGAGTTGAATTTTACTTTGAATCAATTCTATGTTGTGAGAAAGATGGTGATTGTCTTGCTCAAACAGTGGCACCCCAACAATTGTTGCTACCTCAAAAACAAGACCAATGGCGGGTTTCATATCACCATTCTCAATTCTTTGAAGCGTCTCGCGTGTGATTCCGGCACGCTCTGCCAAATTGGCTGAAGACCATTTGCGATTTTTTCGAGCAAGCTTTATCTGCTGGCCTATCAAAAAAGCTGCCTCTTGTGCATACGTAGAGTACACTCTTTTTTTTACCATTTTTTATCCTAAATGTCTTTTATAACAATCATTAAATATATTAATGCAAATTTTAGCAGACATTTTAATCTTTGTCAAAAGAAATTTAAATACAACTCATGTGTGCTATTTTAAAGTATGGGCATTAATTGTTTAAAAATCCAACTATTCAAGATTACTTAATTGCTCCAAACAAGGTGCAATATTATTCATCCATAGACTCTTTAGTGCAAATTTTTTGATAGTTTCATATATCCAGTCTGTTGCTGTCGTAGTATCTTTTAAAAATTTTTCAGTTGTCTCAATTTTTGAGACAACTCCTCAGTTCATTATTTTTCAGAGCTGCTCTCTTAGTATTATTTTCAAATGATTATATGCTAAAGCTATTCAGAGAGAATATGTCCGCATGGATTACTCCATGGCCGTGTGACTCGGCTCTAATTTAGCCTCACCGTGAATCGACTTGAGGCTAGCCTACCCTTTTCCTTCCTCAAAACTAGCCATATACTTCTTAGCCACACCTCGCATCATCCACACAAGGCTTTCAGGCGCAATCACTTTCATATAGGGAATCCACTGCTTTACCAAAGAGATGACTTCATTTTGAGAAGTGACGGTATAAGAAAGCGTTAATGTACCCTCTTCATCTTCGCTGAGTATTTTTTGAGAGGGTAGAAATTTTTTGAGTTTAAAGTATTTGGCTTGTTCCTGTGGGATTTGAACGATAATCTCTTTGAGTTCATTTCGAAACTGCTCTTTATAGGTTGCCCAAGGAGATTGCATTTGATAGATAAAGTCCATCATTTCATGGTCATGATTAAACGTATTGCCCGTGTAGTGTAACTCTTCAATCATGGCAATGCGAGAGAGGGTTACTTTTTTGCTTTTATTGTGGTATTCACTTGCAAGGTAAAAGTTTTCATTGATAAAAAGTATCTTATAGGGCTTGAGGGTAAAAACATTGACTTTTTCTACATTGTGATAGGTAAAGCGTATCTCTTTGCGAAAGGTAATGGCATGTTCTAAAAAACGAAACTTCTCTTTGTGCTCATAGATCTCTTCATAGGGTTTGTTTTTAAACAAATAAGGTGAATTGCCCTCTTCTTTTATGATGGCTTTTTTAACCGAATCATCCACGGTTTTGGATAAAGAGAGTTGGGATTTATCGGAGAGCTTGAGAATGTTTTTAAGCATATAAAGTTCTGTAGAGTTTAAAGTCTCACTCAAAACCCTCTTCCCAATGGCTTGATAGCATCCCTTTTTAGGAGAAATGAGTAACTCTCCAAAAATCTCTTTAATGAGTTCAAGATCCCTACGAATGGAACGCGTACTGGTATCATACACGGCTGCTAGATTTTCAATACACAGCATTTTTCCATCGTTTAAGAGCTTTAAAATCTCAATAACACGGTATGTAGAAGAAACTTTCCCCATAATAACCCTTTTTTAAAGTGGACAGAATATGACACAAAAGCATTATATACTTTTATTGTGAAAAATGACCATTCATTTTTGACCAAGGATGGAGACGTGGGTTGGAGAATACATTACACCGCTTTAAATGATGTCGGTGGTTTTTTGAAAAGTGCATAAGGCATCTTATGGAAAAAAACATCTATCTCGTTGGCGGTGCTGTTCGTGATCAGTTGATGGGCATACCCCAAAAAGACAAAGACTATGTTGCAGTTGGTTATACCCCTAGCGATTTTTCACACCTTAAAACGATTGGGAAAGATTTTCCTATTTATATTTTAGAAGATGGGAGCGAATTAGCCCTTGCACGTACAAAAAGAAATGAAGATGAGCATGCGTCTTTACATGTAAGCATTGAAGAGGATTTGATGCGACGCGGTCTTACGATTAACTCCATTGCGTATGATACCAAGAGTTTGTCTTATATAGACCCTTATCACGGAATGCACGATATTAAAAATAAATGCTTACGTCATACCTCTTTGGCATTTAGTGAAGATCCCATAAGGGTTTTAAGAGTCGCGCGTTTCAGAGCGCAGTTTGGGCAAGCGTGGACAATCCACCCTTCTACGAAAGTGCTTATCTTTAGTATGGGAGAGACCCTGAAAGCTTTAAAGCCTGAGCGTGTGTGGAAAGAGGTTGAAAAAGCTTTAGAACTGAAACACACAGAGCTTTTTTTTGAAACATTGTTTGAATTAGGGGTACTGGATGTCATTTTCCCTTCTCTTTATGCGCTTACAACCCTGAAAGAAGGTACATCTTATCACAAAGAGAGTTCTGTGTTTGTGCATACGATGATGGTGTTAAAGCACTTAGAAGAGGCATCTGCTCTTTTAAAGCTTACTGCACTCTACCACGATATTGCAAAACCATACACTTATAGACATTTTGGGAATGGCTCAAACCATGAAGACAGAAAATTAGTTCAGCCACTGATTGATATGCCTCTTCCTATTAAGCTCAAGGATAAAATGCTTTTTCTAATTGATAAGCATTTGAAAGTATCCTTGTTTCATGAGATGAAACCCTCAAAAATAGCCACATTTTTTGAGCAATTTAGAAAAAAAAGATGCTTGCTTTTGGATTTGCTTACATTGATAGAAGCTGATAACGAGGGGCGTATCAATGATATTCCCAAAAAGCCTATCGACCATGACTTGATCATGGAAGTTTTCGATGCTATAGCCTCTTATAGTCCTAAAGAGTGGATCGACCAACAAAACAACCCTGTAACGGGAGAGATGATTGCACAGCATATCCATCTTCACGCTATTGGTGTTGTTAAACAGTATTATAAACAAGAAACAGGAGATGAAAAATGAACTTACACCTTTTAGCAGCAGAGAATTTTGATCCTTGTAATTTTTATGATTGTATCTACATAGAAGAACCCTATGGATTTGTATGGAACTCCGATGATATTCAATGGATAAGTCGTGATGTCGTTAAAAGCAATAGTGTATTTCGTATTGAGATGAGTGTATTTGAAGAGTTTAATGCTCTCTTTAGTTCATTTGATTTTTACGATGGCTATGGCATTACGGATTTTACAGGAGATAATGCAAAACGATTATCTGAGCTTTTTTTTAGAGGAAAAAAACAAACGTATTAGCCTACAGCGATGAAGCATTTAAAAAAAGATTTGAGTTTCAGTTTGAATCAATTCATGAAGATGATTTTTGCGTTGTATTTGATACTGAAAATGAAATCGCTTTGGTGCGCGAAGATATTATCACCATTATAGATGCATTTATCCATTATCTCAACAAAGCCGTTGCCGAAAACAAATCTTTTACGATTGTAGGAATATAGCCATGAAACCCACTAAAATTTATGCCGAAATGATTGATAGTGTTGCTTTGGAGCAATTTGAGAATGCAATGTCGCTTACATGTAATGTACAAGGTGCCTTAATGCCTGATGCTCATGCCGGTTATACCTTACCTATTGGTGCTGTTATTAAATCCAAACAGATGGTGTTTCCCTCTTATGTGGGCTACGATATAGGATGCGGCATGTGTGCGGTAAAGTTGGATATTTTTAAAGAAGCTATTGATCTTGAACGCCTAAAAAAAGAGATTATAAAAGCCATTCCTTTAGGGATGAGCCGACATCAAACCAAACAGCCCTATATTCCTCTTGCCTGTACGCCTAAGGCACAAGAGATGTTTGATGAAATTGGCGCTTATCAGTTAGGAACACTGGGTGGAGGAAACCATTTTATAGAACTTGGCAGTGGCAATGATGGTAAGGTGTGGATTGTCATTCATTCAGGCAGCAGAGGTTTTGGGAAGAATATTGCTGAATATTATATGAAGTTAGCAGCCATCAGTCATGTTCCAACAAATGAGTGGCGCGAAGCTTTTGAAAAAATTCATGTGGATTTTAAAAAACACAATCCTGAAAAATATGAAATCGCTTTAGCATCTTATCTTGAAAAACAAAAAGCATCCACTGCAAAAACGCACCTTGAAAAGCATGTGGGATTTTCCATCACTTCCACGGAGGGAAAAGAGTACCTCTTAGATATGGAATGCGCCCTCGCCTTTGCACTTGAAAACCGTAAACGCATGATTGACACGATTATCTCTTTGCTAGGAAACCCCAAAGAGCTTTTATTTATCAATCGCAACCATAATCACGCAGAAATCAAAGAGGAATTTGTGATTCACCGAAAAGGGGCAACACACGCTGAGGAGGGAATGCTGGGTGTCATTCCAGGCAATATGCGTGATGGTTCTTTTATCGTGAAAGGCAAAGGTAATGAAGCCTCTTTATGTTCAAGCTCCCACGGGGCAGGTCGTGTGCTCTCACGCAATCAAGCGTTTATGGCTTTGAATGTGGATCAATTTCATAATGACATGCAAGGTATTTGCACCAACCATACCGATAAAATGCTTGATGAAAGCCCAAGGGCGTATAAAGATATTTTTGAAGTGATGGCACTGCAAAAAGAGTTAGTTGATGTGATCGATCACGTAAAACCGTTTTTGAATATCAAGGGGTAGTCAACCACACGATTATCATGTTAGCTTTGCGGTCGCAAAGTGCGACCGCAAAACGTATTCATCCTCTAAGAGATAAGGGGCAAGGAGTTGTGATGGCATTTCGTATTGAATATCAAAAAGCGCTTGATGGGTGGATTAAAATTGCATTTCATGGCACATAGAGCTATAATATTAACGTCTATGAGTTTGCCCCACTTACCGATCCTGGGGCAACGTGTATTATGAGCTTTACCAATAAAAAAATGGGTATGTTCTGTTTTTGGAAAACAGAACATACCCATTACAAAATCAAAATAGCATAAAGGAATATGTTGAGTATTCTAGAGCTAAAAGTAACGCTACTTGGCACAAAGCCCTCTGTCTATAGAATCTTGCATATTGAAAAAAGTCGTACCTTTTATGAGTTACACATCGCCATTCAAATAGCCTTTGGTTGGCAAAACCATCATATGCATGAGTTTAGAATCAACGATGAGTGTATCGGAGAAAAA
>JAJOKG010000034.1:5388-8385 GCA_021206415.1 Sulfurospirillum sp.
TTTTTAGACGATGCGGATGCGTTGGAAGGCTCACACACACGGTTGTCTCAAAAGATTGTTTTTGAGAAACAGACGTTTTCGTATGTCTATGATTTTGGAGATTATTGGGAACATTCCATTCAACTTGTCAAGTTCGTTGACCCAAAGAGAACCTTTTATCCTAAATGCATCAAAGGGGAAAGAAACAGCCCTCCGGAAGATTGCGGAGGAGTAAGAGGTTTTCAAACGTTTAAAGAGATTATGAAAGATAAAAAGCACCCTGAACATAAAGAGATGATCGTATGGAACGATGGACCTTTTGATGAAGACTTTTTCTCTTTACTCTTTATCAACGATGATTTTAAACACTTTGATACCATGGTGAAAGCATCGCTAGAATTCGATGAAGAAGAGGAGTAATGGCGCCAGTGTGTCAAAAAAATTTTAACTACACTTAATTATGTTTTAGATATTATGTTTTAAACATAATTATGGGGCATGCACATGAAAAATCCTTTTTACTATGGTGGATCTGTTGAGAATGAGCATTTTTGCAATCGAGTGCAAGAAATCAAAGAGTTAAAAGCAGATATCAGTGCGGGCTTAAACACCCTGATTTATGCGCCAAGACGATTTGGTAAAACATCGTTTGTACTTAAAACCATGCGAGAACTCAAAGAACAAAAAGTGAAATATGTCTTTTTAGATTTAATGTACCTCTCAACCGTTGATGAATTTATTAATAGCTATTTTAATGCCCTTGCAAAAAGCCTTGAAGATCCAACCGATAAAATCGTAAATTTTTTCAAAAGCGTTTTAAAAATAAGACCCAATGTAAATGTAACGTTTGATGCAACGGGAAATCCTAGTTTTTCGCTCTCCCTTAACCATGAAGACAGAATAAATGCCTTAGAAGATGTTCTCAATATCCCCTTAGCCTTTGCAAAACAAGGACAAAAAATCGTTATTATTTTTGATGAGTTTCAAGAAATAGCCCATTTAAATCTTGAAGCTAAAATACGAAGTGTGATTCAGCATCATAGCAATGATGTCTCCTACATTTTTATGGGAAGTAAAAAAAAGTCTACTTCACGCAATGTTTTTAGACAAGAATAGACCTTTTTATAAATCCGTCAAACATTTTAAAATCCAAGAGATTGAATTAGAATCATGGCAGAAATTTATTACTTCCAAGTTTGAAGGAACTTCTAAAAGAATTGATGCTGCCTATATAGAGAAAATCTACAAGCTGACCAAGGGGTTTCCCTACTACACACAACAATTTGCTTATGAACTCTGGAGTCAATGTGACAGTAGTGTGAATGATGCCTTGTTTACTAAAACCTTGCACATCATTCTTGAAAGAGAAGAAGATCTTTTTGTGCTCGAATGGGACAATCTCACGCCCAATCAAAAAAAAAGCACTTAAAATTGTGCTTGAAAAAGAGGGAAAATCCCTTTATGATGAGCAATCTTTTGCAAAATACCAGATTAAATCAGGCTCTTTTCAAACAGCCCTTCAAGGACTGATTCAAAAAGATATTATAGACAAGGACAAGGACCGATATTATTTTCAAGATCCATTGTTTGAATATTGGATTTCACATCGTCGTTTATAGATATTTCCAGCTAAAACCTAGCATAGACTCTCTTTTTTCAATCAGCAATGACTGTAATGGTGGTGACTATTAAAACTTAGATAGTGATAAGAATGCAAGTGCGCCTGCATGGAGGTGTTTGCCCTTATTAAATACGCTTACCCCCTATTCTCTTGATAACCATCTCTCTTTTTTTCAAATATCATCCTCTTCTGCATTTTGTATCATCCTCATTAAATGACGAATTTTCAAAGAACTATTTCTAAATTTGCGTAGCGAATTTACTTTAAAATAGAGTTGTCAAATTACATACAAAACACGTAGAGTTTTGTGGGTACATTTGGCATACTCGCTTCAAGTAGCTTTTTCCTAACGCGAAAAGTTCAACGTAAATTTGTAGTAAAATTACACGTATTTTTGCTGTAAGTTTGTAGAAAATCTTTTGACGTTTTTACTTCACCTATACTTCTTTATCCATTTGTACAGTTTTGTGATTGCTTTAACATAAAGGATCAAATACCAAGGCTTTTTTGGATACCAGCATAAAATCCTCAAAAATAGCCCATAAATCAATTTTTCCATAAAAACAATACCCGAACATGCCAAAAGCGATTAAAATCGATTCTAGGGCTTTCTAGCCATCAAAAAACACTCATTTAAAAGCAGAGTGAGAACGATAGCGTGTAAGGAGTAAAATGAGGTTGAGCGTTTTTTAGAGCAATACCTGTTTTTCTAAAAAGGCTTTGGTCTGAAAAAGCACACTCTCTTGTAAAGCTTTAGGAGAGATCACACGGATATGCGGAATCCATTTGAAGATGGTGGAGAGAATCTCTTTTTCATTCGTAATTTCTAGACTAAGATAAAAGGTTCCACAGGCAAGTTCTTGGAGAATCTTTTGCGTAGGAGCAATGGGGTGATCAAGCATATAACGTTTTATCTCAGCACTGATCTCTAAAATGACTTCATAGGGTTCCACATTGGGATTAAACCAGGCATTAATCGCTTTTATCCAATCGTTTGGCTAAGGTAGTGTCTTTTTCAAAATGATCTTCATGCAAACAAAGATCTTTCATGCGTGCAATATGAAAAGTTTTAATTCTTCCATCAATCACCTCTTCACACAACAAATACCAATACCCATCAAAACTCACCACACGATAGGGTTTTACCAACCGGTATTGGTTCTTATGAAAAAACTGCACCAATCGTGATTCATCAATCGCTTTTTCTAAAGTATCAAATAATCCAGAGATGACACTCATATCTTCAAAAGATAAGCGGGTATAAAAAACTGAGGAGTGAGAATCAGAGAGTTTACTGAGTAATCCTTCCGAGCGTTTTGCAAAAGAAGCGCCAAGTCCACTAGAGAATGTTTTTAAAATATCCAACACTAAAATATCTTCAACCGCCCTACTCTTCT
>JAJOKG010000034.1:8485-12599 GCA_021206415.1 Sulfurospirillum sp.
GAGGAGTGAGAATCAGAGAGTTTACTGAGTAATCCTTCCGAGCGTTTTGCAAAAGAAGCGCCAAGTCCACTAGAGAATGTTTTTAAAATATCCAACACTAAAATATCTTCAACCGCCCTACTCTTCTGTAAATGATGGCCTTCCATCATCTTCCATCCATTGCCCAAGCGATGAATGGGAAAGCGGGTTACTAAGCGTTCATTAAAATCTCTTTGAATGGTTTTAGTGGAGACATTGAACTCTTTGGCAAGATCGTCTTTGTATAATATTTCTCCATCATTCAATCGACCAAGAATGCTCATTAAACGGTACAGGATTTTATCGTAGTCGTGTTGCTGCATTGCCCTCTTCCTTTTTACCAACCAAGCCATTATACAAAATCTCTTCTACAACCACCCTCCCCTCGTTGAAAGCAGTAAGGGCTTTTATGCTTCATGAAACAATGGTCCAAAAATCACATACTTAGTTTTCCCATAATGAGGACTTTGATATAAAATCAAATGGTTATAATCAAAAAAAAGACAACATATTTGGTTTCAAAGTAAAAAAAATGTTGTAAAAAGGCTATTTTTGGCGCTATTCTAACTATATTTTGTGTAGATATTTCCCGAACAACAACAGAAGTCCTCAAAATAAGAAAAATATCCTCGTTATGAGAAAAGTTATCCTCAAGACAAGAATACAAATATCCTCAATTTGGGAAAATTTGTCCTCACTATAAGAAATAATATCTCTGGAAAAGCCTATGCATTGGGGCTTTGTGGTGTGTTTAACTCTCTAAGTAGTTTTTTGAATTTTCTATTCATCAAAGAGCCTTTTTTGTGCAACTTTTAAAGAAAAATCCTTATATCTTCCATCTTCCATTTTCATTGCATCAATTTCTTCTGAAGAAAATGCATATTTATACATAAGCATTCCCCTATATGAAGATTCCCATTCGCTCAATTCATTTTTTAAGAACATCTCTTTTAGTTTTGATGCATACTTCTTTTTATTGTTAACGAGCTGTTTAGAATGTTCGACAATCCAATCGATAAACTCATCTATTCTCGCGGTTGGAATGGGTGATTTATGTTCAAGTTCACCACTTATTTTCTCCCATGAAAAAATAAATTTCTTAGAAACTTTTTCATAAAAACAAAATATTCCTGTTCCTGTAACTTGCTCAATCTCTTTAAGCCCTCTTCCAATACCTTCCATCATCTTTGAGGCATGCTGATAAGTTGTTCCAAACTTATCATTCATTTCTTTAATATCTTTTTTGATTATACCAAGTTCGTTAGCTTCTCGGTTAGGCAAAGAATAGTAGCGCAAGTACATCTCATAAATTTTATAGCCAAATTTTGTTTTAAACTTCTTAGACATTGAGAGGTCGATACTCGTATAACCAGCTTTTTCAACTAGATAGTCCAAGAAGTTTTCGGAAATGTTGATTTCAATGAGATGCTGACTTTCTTTATATGACTTAACATCTTGCAAAAATGAAGTGAGAGCCCAAGAAACCTTCTTTCCTGACTTAGAGTCATTAAAATCGCGCAACTCAAAAGGAAGTTTTAGTTCTAGCAAATATGTTTTAATTCTTTCAACATAGGCATTATTGTTCTGTAAGCCAAGCTTTTTTCTTAGTAAGGATAATTCTAGGTGCATTTTAGTCTCTTGCTTCTCTTGATATACTTGCAAAATTGCATCGAGAGCCTTCATTGCACCCAAAGAGAGTTCGCCGTTTTTGGCATCAGTAATAGCGTTGTTTTTACGAAGTAGATCAAAATGCTGTTGCTTCGCTTTTTCTAGAGCCGACGAAGGAGTGGAAGCCTTCTTTTTGTTCATATTATCCTCATTTTGGGAAAAGTTAGTGAATTATACCCTATTTCCATGATTAACATCCTCAATTTAGGAAAAAAGTCCTCAAAATAAGAAAATAACTAATTTTTCCCATCATGAGGATGGAAGATTATTGAATGAGTTCTTCGAGTTGAATTTTTAAATCATTAATTTCTTTTAATATTTTGTCTGCCCTTGCCTTGTTCCCAGAATCAAGTTTTTTATAATCCTTTTCTTGAAATGAGGACTTACTAAGGGCTTTTTTTACAAAAGAGTCATTGTTTTTTTGGATCACTCTTTGTAAGTTCTTTGATTTTTTCACGCAGTTCGGAAACGGTTGAATTTTTATTCTTCACAAAATACAGAAGTTTTTTACGATTTCATCATCCTTAACCTTGTTAATCTCTTTTGCTTGAGAATTAATTGAGCTCATTTTTCTTTTAGGGCATCCAAAATAAGAGTGTTCATGTTAAGAATGACCAAGCGCTCAATAAGAGCCCCAACCTCATACTTACAAATTCCTCTAACAACGTCCGTTACAGAAATGTACATTTGCTTGTCATAGTCTGAAAATGAAGTTTTACCAGAGTTGTGATTTTTGATTTTATTTAAAAAACTAATAGCTTCTTTAAATGTAATAGACAAAGAGAGGGCAACATTTTCAATAATGCCATAAATCTCATCGTAGGGATTAATGTTTTCACGCTTAAGATTTTCACTATTTCTCATAAACCGTGCTGTAGCATCGCTGATATTGTTTAAAATAATAGAAGGTATTTCTAAAGCATTGTTGATTTTAAATGCCTCTATTCTTCTGAAACCTGATATTCGCTCAAAGCGAGAGCCATTCTTTCTCAGTACAATTGGCTGAAGTAGGCCTGTCCCAAGAAGTCCGTTTGGTTCAATATCTTTTAGATTGCCAGCAAGCTCTTTAACCTCTGTTACAGAATAGGAAATCCTATTATGCATCTGCTCTCCGCTTGCAAGAGAAATTTCATAAATATCTGATATTGGAACCATTATTACGTTTGAAAAATTATCAGTCATTGCTTTTTCAACACTACTTTCAATTTCTCTTATTTCATCCATGATGCTTGATTTTGCTGGTGGTTTTTTTGCCATAATATTGCTCCTTTGGTTACCCGTTACATAACGGGTATATTATTTTATTATTTTTGCTGTGATGCTTTCCAATATTGTAATGATTGCATTGATTGATTTTGATTGATTAGATGCAATATATGTCTCAACATATTCTCTTAAGAACATTCTTTGCGCTGGAGCTTCAAGAATTTCAACTTTATAAGGGATTGCCTCAAGAACCTCCACGGGAATATTCTTAAAAAAGTCAAGATTGCCATTTTCTAAGTAACGAGGTAAAAGCCTTATGATAGTGAGCATCTCTTTTGCATTATTCATTCGACTATCATAAAGTGTTGGAAGAACAAAAATGGATTTGAGCATATTGGCATAATTTGCATACAAGGAATTTGATTTTTGGAAAAATCGCTTTATGCCATCCTCATCAACACTTTTGGTTGCAATTGGAACAAGAAGAACATCTGCAACAAGAAGAGCAGATTTGGTAAGGATACCAAACGAAGGAGGGCAGTCAATCAAAATATAGTCGTAATTCTTTTCAACAGTTTTAATATAATCGGTCAAAACTAGAAGTTTTCCTTTATAATTAAGAGCATCCCCTTCTATTGTTTCAAGCAATTCTTCGTTTGATGGAATAAAATCAAATGAAGCTTTATTAATGCCGTCTGATATTTTCAATGGTTTAACAGACTTCCCGTTAAACATATTTACGATATTGCTTTGATTGTCTCCCGTATAATCGACATCTTTGAGTCCAAAAAAAGAGTTAGTCTGAGATGCTTGCGAGTCCCAATCAATGAGTAAAACCCTGTATTTTTTCAAGGCTAGCTCGTAAGCAATAAAATTTGAAGTTGTGCTTTTACCAACACCGCCTTTCTGGTCTGCCGTTACAATAACTTTTGCCATCATTTTTCCTTTTACCCGTTATGAAACGGGTAATTTAATTTTTTATTACCTTGAGAAAAATTATATCAATATTTAAACATAATTGCAATGATTTTGAAGAAGCTACTTGTATTAGAAAAATATTGAACTATAAAATATATAACGTATAAAAAGATTTAAGTAGGGGAGGGTATTAAGATTTTTGAACATACAATACTCACTCCGACCGGGCAATCGGAGTGAGATTCTCTAAAGAAGTTTGGATATTTCTACACAAAAAGGAGGTTTTTGTCTTGGTATTAAAAGT
>JAJOKG010000061.1 GCA_021206415.1 Sulfurospirillum sp.
TTCTGAAGAAGGGGTGAAATTTGGGTTATTGTGTGTGAGCCAAAACGCAAAAAAAAGCAGTCAATCCAATGGCAAAAAGAAGATAATGCAAGCCATTGGTATAATCATCTAAATGCCGCGCAAGAATAATAGCAATCAGCATAAAGCCTATTGAGCCAAAAAGGCGTGATTACCATAACGTTCTTTTTGTAGATGTTCCATCGCATAGGTTTCAATATAGGGTAAAATGAGTCCTAAACACGCACCAAGAAGCATATTGGGTAACATAAAAAAGTAAAAATTGTGGATGCTACTATAAAAGAGCAAAACAGCAATCATCGCACCTATCAGTGCTATATAAAACGTTTTTTGTGTGAGTTTAAAATGCTTGAGAAAGAAAAAAGGGACAATAAAACGCATCAGTGGTGCAAGGGCAAAAATAGTCCCAATTTGCAAAGCACTATACCCTAGCATCTGAAGAATTTTAGGCATAAAAATAACATAGACACCCGTGACAACAAAGTAGAAAAAGAAAAAGCCTGAGATTTTAAAAAAAAATCATTTGCAAAAGGGTGCGGTACGGCTTAGAAGGTCATACAAAGCTTGTTTATCTTTACGAAAAAGGGGTATGAGCAGTCCAAAAAGAGTAGCGGTAGTTATAACCATCACGCTATAACGTAAAAGAATACGTTGCCATGAAGGCGTTTTAAGGGAAGAAAGCTCTTTAAGTTCTATCTCATAGGCTTTATACCCAGGTGTTTGTCCCTTGCGTACCAAAAAAAGGGTGGTTAGTACGCCATAAGCGAGTAAAATAAGCACCCACCCTTCAACCATATGTTCTGCAAAGCCTTCTCGTGAACCAAAAACAAGGTAAAAAACAATGTATAAGATAGGCATCAAGAGCATAAAAGAGTCAACAATAAAGGCTTTTAAACGTCTGGAAAAGGGTGCAATGCGATAAAGAGGCGCTTTGTTTGGCATCTCTTTTTTAATGCCTTTTTTGCTCTCTCTCCATCGCATAGGCTCTTAATTTCCTCTACTGCCTGGTTTATAAGCTACACTGCCTTCTTTACATAAAGGGCACTCATTTGGCTCGTAAATGTCAAATTCAAAATCTGCCAACGCAAAAAATGGGGCATCATTGGGAGTTTACAGGTAGGTTTTGAGTTTACGTCGCTTCCCTCTCGTTTGCAAAAACCACGGTTGGCAAGGGCTGCAAAACCGACAATCTCTCCACCCATACTCCCAGCTACTCTAGCTGCTTCAAGAGCCGAACCGCCTGTGGTAATAATATCTTCACAGACAAGAATTTTCTCACCCTTTTTTACTTCAAAGCCACGGCGAATGGTCATCTCACCATTCACACGTTCTGCAAAGATAAAGCGTTTTCCAAGGGCACGTGCTAACTCATAACCTGCTAAAACGCCCCCAAGTGCTGGAGAGCAGATGGTGTCTATTTCGATACCATGCGCTTGAATCATTTTGGCTAAAGATAGGGCTAATGTTTCAGCCACTTTTGGATCTTCAAGTACTTTAGCGCTTTGAAGATAGTACTGTGAGTGTTTACCACTGCTGAGGAGAAAATGTCCTTCTAAAAGAGCATTGGCATCTTTGTATATCTGTGCTACATCCATTCAAAACCCTTTAAATTTTAAGCAATTCTGCTTCTTTTTCTTTCACCATATCATCGACTTTTGCAACGGTTGCATCGGTGATTTTTTGAACTTCATCTTGACCTTTTTTAGATTGGTCTTCAGTAATCAGTTTATCTTTTTCAAGTTTTTTTTACCTGATCGTTCGCATCTTTACGCACATTTCGAATAGCAATTTTTTGCTTTGTCACCCATAGATTTTGCTTGTTTAGCACCCTCTTTACGTTGTTCGCTTGTCATTGGAGGAAAGAAAAGTTTAATGCTCTCTCCATCGTTGTTTGGATTGACACCAATGTTGGCTTGCATAATTGCCTTTTCAATTTCTCTGAGCATCTTTTTTTCCCACGGAGAAATGGTAATGGTGGTTGCATCGGTTGCTAAAACGGTTGCAACTTGGCTAAGCCTGTGGGTGTTCCGTAGTAATCGACATGAATGTTATCTAAAATAGAGATAGAGACCTTACCACTACGAATGGTTGTAAAGTCACGTTTCAGTGCTGCAATACATTTTTCCATATGCTCTTTTTGTTCAGCATAGACTTTATTTAGTTCCATAGTTATCCTTTACAAGTAGTTTCGTTGAAATTTTATTGCCCACGGAGATCATTACCCGTGTGCGCTCTTTGATGGCTATTTTATTGATATTTGTCTGAAAAATACCCTCACTTAGGTTTAACGCTTCATACCCATATCCACTAATATAAATGCCTCCTTTGGAAGCAGACGTTTTTGCCTTTACATGTAAAGATGTTAGCGCACCGTTTTCTGTTAGTGTTAAAGGCTCAATCCACTCTGCCTCAAGGGCTTTGTATTTTAAAAATCCTGCTAAATCACTTTTGCCAACCAAGGCTGAGCGGTCTAAATCCATAGGGTCGCTAAAAGAGGCAACCGCTCCCATATTTTGGTTGAGAATGGCTTCAAAACCATACGTTGAGGCGATGGCTTTGACTCTGGGTGAAAACTCTCCAAAAGGGTAAGAGAAGTAGCGTGGTTTGAAACCTAAGCGTTTTTCAAAGAGTTCAAGACCCATTTCAAAATCTTTTTTTAACTCAGTATCACTGAGTTCGTGCATATGTGGATGATTGAATGAATGAAATTCTAAAGCACCGTATTTGGCAGTTTCACGGAGTTGTTCCCAACTCATATAATCACCGTATTTTTTTTCGGTTGCTCCCAAATAGACAAACAGTGAAAAAGGGTAGTTGTACTCTTTAAAGAGGGCAAGCCCATGCTCATAAAAGCTTTTGTAGTTGTCATCAACGGTCAAAACCACCCAGTTATCGGGAATGGGCTCTTTGTTGTAAAGCGCACGAACCAGTCTTTCGAGAGGAATGACTTCGTAACCGTGCGTTTTAAAGTAATCAAATTCTCTGCGTAGCTCTTCAAGGCTAGTGTTGGTTGAGGGGTGTCTAGCATCGTTAAAACGATGATAAATGAAGATGTGAGCATCTGCCCACACCATCACACTCAACGTCAAAAAAAGCCAAAAAGATTTCATGGCAGATTATTTAAGTGTTGGAGCTTCAGGAGCGGCAGGTGCTGCAGGGACTGATGTAGTAGGCGTAGCAGGTACAACACTTTTTTCAATTTTGATCTCTTCTGCGAGAGATACTTTTCTATCTTGATTGTAAAAATAGCCTAATGTAAGTGTATTAGCAACAAAAACAATCGCTAAAATAAAGGTAAATTTTGCCATAAATCCTGCAGGTCCTTTTGCACCAAAAAGGGACTCATTGCTTCCGCTATAAGCACCAAGACCAATGGAAGAGCTTTTTG
>JAJOKG010000091.1 GCA_021206415.1 Sulfurospirillum sp.
TTTACAAAGCACTTCTTTATCTTATGCCTTCCATTTGTGGATTTCAGAAAGTCTATTTTTTGGAAAATGGCTTATATGCCTTTGTCATTGATAGACGCAGTTGTCAAGCGAGTAAAGAGGAGTTATATGAAACCCTAGAGCAGTTTCTCTCTAACGTTAAGGAGTATATAATCAAAGTAGATGGCATTGAGTATGATATCTCCGTGGTATTATAATCAAAGTAGATGGCATTGAGTATGATATCTCCGTGGTATGCAGTTATACCTATGGTGTGTTTAAAATCTTTGAAGATGCCAAAAGTGGTATTGACCATGCGATTGCGACCAAAGAGTCGATTATTTATGCGGATGGGCTCAGTGACATCGAATACCACAATGCCTTGAAAAATATTGAAACCCTTTATATGATTAAAACGGCGATAGAGAGGCAAAATATCCTCTCCTATTTTCAACCCATCGTCAATAACCAAACCCAACAGATTGAAAAATACGAATCCTTAGTGCGCCTTTTAAATGAAGAAGGAGATGTACTCGCACCACACGCCTTTTTGGATATTGCGAAAAAGGGGCGTTACTCCACAAAAATTACCAAAATTGTGCTAGAAAATTCTTTTAATGTCTTGGAAAAAATCCCTAAAGTTGCTATTTCTATTAACCTCTCCATGCAAGACATTGAGCAAGAGAGCATTTTAGAGACGATTTACACGCTTTTACAACGCTACAAAAAACACGCCCCTCGCCTTATTTTTGAGCTTTTAGAGAGTGAAAATATGAAAGATGTTTTGCAGATCAAACAGTTTATCCACGAGGTGAAAGCACAAGGGGTTAAAATTGCGATTGATGATTTTGGAACGGGATATTCTAACTTTGAGCGCTTACTCTTTTTTGAACCTGATATTTTAAAGATTGACGGCAGTTTAATTAGAAATATTCATACCAATAGAGTCAATCAACATATTGTAGAGACCATTATGCTCTTTGCCAAAAAACAAAAGCTCACAACGGTTGCTGAGTTTGTTGAAAATGAAATTATCTTTAAAATGGTCAAAGATATGGGGATTGATTATTCGCAGGGTATTTTTTTGGGAAACCTGAGCGTTTATAATCCTTTTTACATGTAAGATGTAGTGTCATAAAAATGACGAAAAAAGTAATATAAAAATTCAGAAACATTAATATTTTTTTAAGAAAATACATTATGTAGAAATCTCCTTAAAAGTTTAAACTTCTAGGATACTTACCTTTCAAGGAGCGTTCAACATGGAAATGTTAAAGATTGCAATCGCCCTATTTACCATAGTGGCAGTGGTCTATTTTTTGGTTAAAAAATATGACACCAAACTTGTGCTTTTAGTTGCAGGTGTTTTTATGGCATGTTTTGCCCTAACACCGATGAAAGCGTTTGAATCATTTTCAAAAGTCATGGTTTCAGGTGGTCTGATTCAAGCGATTTGTTCGGTTTTAGGTTTTGCCGCTGTCCTTAAAATTACAGGCTGTGACAAACACTTAGTCGCCCTACTGGGTAATGTACTCAAACGTGCGGGTATTTTTCTTGTTCCAGCAGCCTCTTTATTGACGTTTGCGATTAACGTAGCCCTTCCCTCAGCCGCAGGTTGTGCCGCAGCGGTGGGTGCTATTTTTATTCCTTTGTTGATTCACTCAGGGGTACGCCCTGCTATGGCGGCGGCGGCGGTCTTTAGTGGAACCTATGGCAGTATGTTAAGTCCAGGACTTTCACACAATCCTTTTGTGGCTGATTTAGCAAAAGTTTCCGTTTTAGAGGTTATCAATACACACAAATTCGCTACGATTAGCAGTATCGTGGTGGCGTCGATTGCCTTAGGACTTTTAGCGATTTACCTTAAAGAGCACAAAGGGTATGTCTCTGAGGATAAGGACTTTCAAATTGACACAACCTTTAAAATCAACCCTCTTTTTGCACTCGTTAATATCATCCCTCTAGCCATTTTAGTTCTTGGTTTTACAGGCTGGGTACCTTTACTTAAAATGGGCGTGCCTGAAGCGATGCTGATTGGTGCTTTTTTAGCCGTTATTATTACTCGCACCAATCCTGCAAAAGTCTCAGAAGGCTTTTTTAACGGTATGGGTGGGGCGTATGCGCAAATCTTTGGTATTATCATTGCAGCAACCGTTTTTGTTTCAGGTCTTCAAGCTTTAGGCGCAGTGAATGCCTTTATTTCTCTACTCATTTCCAACCCTAGCATGGCATCTATTGGCGCAACTGTTGGACCATTTTTACTGGCTGTTGTTACAGGCTCAGGTGATGCCGCGGCATTTGCATTTAACAAAGCTGTTACACCATTTGCGGTGGAATTTGGTACAACGATTGAGCGTATGGGCTCTTTAGCCGCCCTTAGTGGTGCCATTGGTCGCACGATGTCTCCTTTAGCAGGCGCTGCCATTATTTGTGCAGGATTTGCGAAGGTCTCTACCTTTGATATGGTCAAACGTACCGCATTAGGAATGGTTTTAGCACTGATCACTGCTTATTTTATGCTTGCATTTTAAGGATGCGATATGATTAATTCAGAGCGATTAAAAAGAGAAATGCAAACCATAAGCACCTTTGGGGCATTACCCCAAGGAGGCATGAGCCGCCTTGCTTTTTCCCAAGAAGAAGCCCAAGCACGTGCTTATATTAAAACATTAATGCAAGCTTTAGGAATGAATATTCGTGAAGATGCCATTGGCAATATTTTTGGGCGCATTGAAGGGGAACTTCCTCTTCCCGCCATTGCCATTGGCTCTCACTTAGATAGCGTTCCTTTAGGTGGCTTTTACGATGGAACGCTAGGGGTCATGTGTGGTCTTGAGGCGATTCGTACCATCAAAGAAAATGGGATTTCTCATAAACGCCCTTTGGAGCTGATTATTTTCTCCTGCGAAGAGTCCAGCCGTTTTAATATGGCAACGGTAGGCAGTAAAGTCATGGCAGGAAAACTCTCCAAAGAAGCGCTTGAAAACCTAAAAGACAAAGAAGGCGTGAGCCTTTATGAGGCAGCCAAAGCATTTGGATGTGCGGTTGAAACGATAGAGAGTGCAAAACTTGCCCCTGATACCTTTTACGCCTATCTTGAGTTACACATCGAACAAGGGCCTGTCTTAGAAAATAAAGGCATTCCTGTGGGCATTGTTACAGGTATTGCCGCACCCATTCGCTATGAACTCACCCTGCAAGGCAGAGCCGACCACTCAGGAGCTACGCCTATGAATATGCGCTCCGATGCCCTTGCGTGTGCGGCAGAGATTATTTTACATGTAGAAAAGATTGCCAAAGAAGAAGCGGGGGAGACTACCGTAGCAACAGTGGGTTTTGCCAACGCAACCCCTGGTGTGCTCAATGTCATTCCAGGGAGTGTTCGCATGGGTATTGACATTCGAGATATTGACCAAGAGAATCTTGAAAAAGCGGCTTTACTGATTGAAAAAAAGCATTGAAGAGATTGCTCAAAAAAAGAGGACTCATCTATACCCTCAAAGAGCTCACCCACGACACGCCTGTCAGTCTTGATAAAAAAATCATAGAGACGCTTAAACGTGAAGCGCATAGGATTAACATTCCAACCCTAGAGCTTCCAAGCGGCGCAGGACACGATGCGATGCATATGCCTTATGTTGCCACGCACACAGGCATGGTATTTGTACCGTGCAAAGAGGGCATTAGCCACAATATCGCTGAAGAAGTGAATATGGATGATGTTATTTGCGCTACTGAAGTGATAACTAAAACCCTCATTACCTTAGCAAACGAAGGATAAAAAATGGATAACATTGCACAAAGAGCAAAAAGTTTAGAAAAAGAACTCATAGAAACACGTCGATTTTTTCACCAACATCCTGAAACAGGCTGGTTTACCTTTTTTACAACCGCTAAAATTATTGAAAAACTGAAAACCTACGGCTATACGCTCAAAATGGGGCGTGAGATTATGGTGCCAGAGGCTAGACAAGGCGTAGGCTCCAAAGAGGCACTGGAAGAAGCACTGCTTCGGGCTAAAGAACTTCTCTCTCCCGAAGAGTATACTCTTTTGGATGTGATGGAAGATGGTCTTACGGGCGTTATTGCCGAACTCGATACTGGACGTGAGGGACCTTGCATAGCGTTTCGTTTTGATATAGACGCTGTAGATGTCACGGAGAGCAAAGACTTAGCACACCGCCCATTTAAAGAGGGATTTCGGGCAGACATTGATGGCATAGCGCACACGTGCGGACATGATGGGCACATTACCATTGGCTTAGGACTGGCTAAACTCATTAGCGAGCATAAAGAGGATTTTAAAGGAACGTTTCGTTTTATTTTCCAAACGGCTGAAGAGGGAACCAGAGGTGCGGTTGCTATGGAAAAAGCGGGCATTTTAAAAGGGGTGGATTACCTTTTGGGTGCGCACATCGGCTTTCAATCTAAAAAGAGCGGTGGGCTCATTTGTGGGGTCAATAACTTCCTTGCCACCTCAAAATTTGACGTCACCTTTCATGGTACATCTGCTCATGCGGCAGGCGCACCTGAAGAGGGAGCGAACGCTCTTTTAGCTGCTGCTGAAGCAGCGCTGTTAATGCATGGCATTACCCGTCACAGTCAAGGCATTACCCGCATTAACGTGGGTGTTCTAAAAGCGGGAGAAGGACGCAATGTTATTGCACCCAATGCGTTTATGGCATGTGAAACCAGAGGTGTGACCACAGAGCTGAATGATTTTATGAAAGAGAAATGCATGAATATTTTAGAGGGGGTCTCTAAAATTCACTCGGTGGGATACAGTGTGAAAGATGTGGGTGGTACGAGTGGTGGCGATAGCTCTCCTTTATCACTGATGTGTATGAAAAAGCAGCCCTTGCCTCTCCGTTTATCGACAAGGATGACATTGTCAAAACATGCGATTTTGGCGCATGTGAAGACTTTGCACACTTTATGCAAGCGGTACAAAATCAAGGTGGACAAAGTGGCTATATGATGATAGGCGCCAAACTGGAAGCGGGACATCATAACCAAAGTTTTGACTTTGATGAGAGCTGTTTAGTAACAGGCGTTGATCTCTTTTTACGTGCAGCCTACACGCTAGGCGCTCAATAAAATCATGCGGAGGATTCCTCCTCTGCATCGTTACATGTAAAAAGAATTTACCTGCTTTATTGGATTGTTTTTAGGCAAAGATTCAACCCAAAATCACTAAAATTTCGTTATATTGTTTATTATGATTTTAAGGTTTTGAATGCGACACAACGCTTTGTTTTATGCTTTTTATTTCTTCTTATTTTTCAGTCATACCCTTATGGCACAGGAAGAAAAACGTGTGCTCATTATTGACTCGTATCCTAAAAATTTTAAATGGAGCAATGATATTATCTTAGGCATCAAAGATGTTTTAGCAAAGTCGGACATTGATGCGGATGTCATCTATATGAGTGGCAAAGCGGCGACTCCAAAGGATGACTATACCACGCTTCGCAATCTCTTAGAGATCAAGCTCAAACATACCCGTTATGATTTGATTATTCCTGTGGATAAAACACGCCTATATTTTTTTTACTACGACACTACTATGACTTTTTTTGTGAATGAGCGTATTTTTATTTTCCAGCATGGACTTTTTTTTCCTATGAAGATGCACTGAAACAAGGTCTTGCCAATAAAATTTCAGGAGTCCTCAAAGAAAGAGCCATTGAGGATAATGTCAAAATCATTCAGACGATGATTCCCTCTCTTAAAAAACTCTATATTTTAAATGAAAAAAATCCTGAAGATAAAACCAACATTTTCATTAAAAATACGCTTGATGCGATGCATTTAAAGTGTGAGATTGAGTATATTGGGGATTTAAGTCTGCAAGAGATGCGAGATAAATTTTCGACTTTTGTACCTGATGAAGCCATTTTATTTATCCCTTTTTACGGTGGAAATTACGACCAGTTTTACAAAAATTATAAAATCGCTTATACGATTGATCTCTTTCAAATTCCTGTTTTTGCCACAGATTCTTTTTTTATCACCAGAGGTATTGTGGGTGGAAAGTCTATTTAACCTACAAATTAGGAGAAACCACGGCAGAGATGGCACAAGAGATACTCCGCAATCCCTCCACATCCTAACAAAATTGTGACGGATGAAAACCACGTAATATATTTTTAACCATGAAAAGATTAACAAATTTAAACTAGAACCTTTTTTACTCAACCAGTCCTTGCGCTTTGTCAATACGCCTGTGCGTTTTTTAGACAAACATAAAAAGTATGTCGATGCCATTTTACTCATTTTACCCCTACTCATTTTACTGATTTTAGCGCTGATTCATAACATTTATATGCGTATTAAAGACGAGAAAAAATACCGTGAAATCGAGCTTCAAAAAAACAAACATCAACAGTTTATTATCCAACAATCCAAACTCGCTGAAATTGGAGAGGTCTTCTCCTCTATTGCTCATCAATGGAAAAATCCTCTCGTTGAAATTACCGCCTTGGTGCAAAAACACGCTTTTAGTGTCGGCAGTGCCTTTGATGAAAAAAACAATAAATACATTAATGATATTATGGTGCAAGTACGCTATATGACCGATACTATCAACAGTTTTCAAGCCTTTATTATGCCCTCAACTACGAAAATTGTTTTTGATGTCAATGAGGCGATTGAGACGATGATGAGCATTATTTCGCATACGATAAAATATAATTATATTGACGTAAAAATCGACATTAGCCATGCGACCAATTTAATGGTACTTGGTTATAAAAACGAATTTATGCAAACGCTTCTTAACATTGTCAATAACTCCAAAGAGCAGATTGTGCATCAAAGAGAAGCCAAAAAAATCAAACGAGGACTCATCTCTATTGTCGTTTACAACCATGCACAAAATGTCATTATTGAGATTAGCGACAATGCTGGAGGCATTCCTGAGGAAAAACTTCCTTATATTTTTGATGCGTACTACACGACCAAAGAGCATGGGCATGGTATAGGTCTTTACATGTCAAAAGTTATCTTGGAAAATAAAATGAACGGAAAAATCAAAGCAGACAACACCGCTGAGGGTGCTCGTTTTACGATTACACTAGGAAATGTATCATGAAAATCTTACTTCTTGAAGATAACGCCTCGCTGTGCGATGTTATCAAAGATGTTCTTAGCCAACACGGTTATGATGTGAGAGTCTTTAACGATGGAGAGCAAGCCCTTGAAGAGCTCAATAAAGGATACCACTGTTTTATTATTGACATCAATGTCCCCTCGCTTGATGGCATTAGCATTTTAGAGTCCATTCGTCTGTTTAATAAAGAAGTTCCTGTCATTATCATCAGCTCCAATCACGATTTGGAGAAGATTCAAACCTCTTATGAAATAGGCTGTAATGACTACTTGAAAAAACCTTTTTTTATTTATGAGCTGGTACACAAAATCAAAAAGCTCTGTCATATCAAAGCATCCACCGTTGAGTTATGGAAAGGATATGGTCTATGACTTTTAAAAACCAACGCTTGTTTAACCCTCAAAAAGAGGAGATTTTTCTAGGTAGAAAAGAGTATCTCTTTCTTGATTTATTCATCAAAGACACGACACGAACCGTTCCTTTTTTTGAGATTGATGAATACGTTTGGCAAGGTGAAGAGACGACTATTTTTAACATTCGAGCACTCGTGAAACGCTTACGCTCCAAACTGCCTGAAGGAGCTATTAAAACTATTAAAGAGGTGGGGTATCGTTTGGATAGTATTGTAGAGAAGTAAGCCTTTTAAAGACCTACCTCTTTTTACATGTAATGCTATGAGAAAGAATTCATCATCTTAATGGTGAGCACATCAAGTGGCGTTCCCCTTTCAAGAAGCTTTTCTATCACCATTTTTTTGCGCTCTTCTGAGAGATTTTGTCCTGCTTTAAGTTTAAACGAAATCGAAGATGGCGCGAGCTTATAGACACTCACCGTTGAGAGCATTTTCTGATACATCGCATTGTTAGCATCAATCACATCGTACCCGCCCTCAGGTTGTAGCTTTTGCATCAGCGCATTGAGCGCTTCTACTTTTTCATCCATGCACGTCACATTTATAAGCTTACCTTCAAAGATAATTGACGCAAAAAACTGACTCGCAGGACAGGCAAAACGTGTGTGACTAAAATAGGAAGGAATCAGCGACAAAGGTTTAACAACGCTAAATGAAGCGTTAGCGTTGGCATGCATCATCTCTATTTTTCTGCCCTCACCTGCCCCATGATAGTACAAGTTCTCCTTGTACCAGACAAAATTAAGAGGCACACCATAGGGTAGATGATTGACACTCAAAGAGAGCGTACCATACTCACACATTTGAAGTATCTCCCCAAGCAATGCCTTATCTTCGCACACAAATTCTAAACGTCGCATATTTTAATTCTCCATCTACATTTACTTTACGAAAACAGTACGACAAAAGCCAATGTCAGCATAATAAAACCTATCAAAAATTCCAAAACCTTCCATGCAATGGCTTTTTTAAAGAGAGGAGCAAGAAGTCTTGCACCATACCCTAAAGAAAAGAAGAAGACAAAAGAAGCACTCATTGCTCCCAAACCAAAGACCACTGCAAGCTCACCAAATTTCGTTGAAACCGACCCCAATAAAATAACCGTATCAAGATAAACATGTGGGTTGAGCCATGTAAATGCAAGGGTTAAAAGAATCGTTTTGAGCAGTGAACGAGGTGTTTCGCCTTCGGGTTTTAATTCATGCGACATCGTCCATGCGCTGTAAAAACTTTTCAATCCATAGATTAACAAAAATAAAAAACCACCATAACGTGCAAATGTTTGAAGCATAGGAAATTGTTCTACCAAATATCCAAAACCTGAAACTCCCGCAAAAATTAACGTAGCATCAGAAATAGCACACAGAAAGGAAACAATAAACACATTCTCCTTTTTAATGCCCTGTTTCAATACAAAAGCATTTTGTGCACCAATCGCAAAAATCAACGATAAACTTAATCCAAATCCTGAAATAAATGCGTCCATAAACTCTCTTTTACTAAAATTTTATTTATTGAACAAGGTTTTTTTTCATTGTAAAAAGCACCTAGTCTTTATGGCTGTGGTACAAGTTTGTACCCATAGCCTTGGATATTTTCAATCAACTCATAATACAACTTGGCTCTTAGTTTATTAATGTACATGCGAATCGTATCGGGAGTGGCTTGTTTTTCATACCACACACTTCGCTCAATACTCTCAAAAGGAATTACCTGCCCCATCGCACTGACCAAAAGATGCAAAAGTTGCGTCTCTGTTCGGGTGAGATATACTTTAAAACCGTCCTCAATCTTGAATATGGCATTATGGCGTATTATGGGGAGTGCGAAAGCGGGGAATAAAAAAAAGAGTGAAGTTAGCGTGTCGCTTCACTCAACGCTTCACGGCTTAACTCTTTTTTATTGCCTTTAGCATCATAATCGAGCCCTTTTACCACTTCACCTTCTTTAAACTCAATGGTACGCATGAGCTTTCCGCTAGGACTGTAAAGCTTTGCAATGCCGTTAGCTTTATTTTTGGTAAAAGGGGTTTCGCCTTGCAGGGTGCCTGTGGGGTAGTAAAATTTTGCAAGACCATTGGCTTCATCATTTTTAAACTGAATTTCGGTTTGAACCACACCTGATTCGTAATATTCCCTCTTTAAACCCTCAACTTTATCGTTTACAAAAGGGGTTTCACTGCGAAGGTGACCTGATTCGTAGTAGGTTTTGCCTAAGCCTTCTCTTAGTCCATTTTTAAAAGGAGTTTCACTCTTCACTTGACCTGATTCGTAAAAAAATTGTCCCACACCATTGGCAGGTTTTTTGGTTTGAGTCTCAAGCAGTGTTCCATCCTCACGGACATCCAAATCTTCAACGCCATAGTAGCGCTCTGAAGCAAAAAGCATCAGCGCTGAACACAAAAGGCTTAGTATCCATTTCATTACACGAACTCCAAAAAAAAGTTTACATGTAAAGATTTTACATGTAAACATCAAACAGTTATTAAACGTTAAATCTAAAGTGCATCACATCGCCATCTTGAACGATGTACTCTTTGCCCTCTAGACGCATTTTACCCGCCTCTTTAGCTCCTGTTTCGCCCTTATAAGCAATAAAATCATCATAGCCAATGACTTCTGCTCGAATAAAGCCTTTTTCAAAATCGTTGTGAATCACAGAAGCGGCTTTGGGCGCTTTCCAACCTTTGACAATCGTCCATGCCCTCACCTCTTTAACCCCTGCGGTAAAGTAAGAAGCCAGACCTAGTTTTTCAAACGCCAAACGAATAATCTGCTTTAAGCCAGACTCTTTAACGCCTAACTCTTTTAAGAACTCTTCCGCCTCTTCTTCTTCCAAAGCGACCATCTCTTCTTCCACTTTGGCACACAATACCACGACATCCGCACCCACTTCTTTGGCATGGGCTTTAACTGCCTTGACGTGTTCATTCTCTTCTAAAAGTCCTGCTTCATCAACATTGGCACCATAAATGATGGTTTTATTGGAGAGGAAACGTAGCTCTTTATCTAAGGCTTGAAAGTTCTCATCCTCTTTTTTCGCAAACGTGCTTACAGGCTTGATTTCATCTAAGTGCGCACGAAGTTCGGTGGCAATTTCCGCTAAGGCTTGCGCACCTTTTTCAAGTTTAGCCTGACGTTTGAGGCGGTCGAGCTTTTTATCGAGCTGTTGCACATCGGCAAAAATCAGCTCACTCTCGATAATTTCAATGTCACGAAGGGGATTAATGCTATTTTCAACGTGGGTAATGTTTTCATCATCAAAACAACGCACCATATGTAAAATGACTTCAACTTCACGAATATTTGAGAGAAACTGATTGCCCAGACCCTCTCCTGAACTTGCACCCTTAACCAACCCTGCAATGTCCACGAAATCCACCGTAGAGTGCTGAATACGCTCAGGATTGACAATTTTAGCCAGCTCTTCAAGCCTTGCATCTGGAACAGGCACAACCGCCTTATTTGGCTCAATCGTACAAAACGGATAATTCGCAGATTCTGCATTTTGCGCTTTGGTGAGCGCATTAAACGTGGTGGACTTTCCAACGTTTGGAAGCCCTACAATACCAACACCTAAACCCATACACTACCTTTATATTTTTTAAAGGTATTGTACCGCTTATGCGCTTAATGTATCTTCTTTTATTCTTTATCCCTCCGTTTTTCTACTTGATATATAGCCGATATTCGGCTATAATTTCAAAAAAAGCAGGAGGCTTTTATGCAAGAAACTGAAGCCTTTAGGCTGTTAAATATCCCTAGGAGTACCCTTAAGGAGTGGAGTAAACCTCAACACGCAAAACATAAGCTATACCTTCTCATTAAAAACACAGAGACAAAACGTGCTCTTCAAGCCATCACCCAACACATTCCTGATTCTCTTTTGACACGGCTCAATCGCAATATCAAAGAAGAAGAACAGTTCAAAAATGATGAAATTTTTAAACTCTTTTCTAAAAAAAGTTATGCCAAACTTACCATGAGGGAGCGTGTTGCTTTTGCGAAAGTAGTACGAGAGGTAGATACCTACGAACTCCTCCAAGAGTTTTATGCTCATAAAATTACAACGCAAAAAGCATTTTTACACCTTTTTCATGGCTCACCCTTTGCAAAGCTTGATGCCTTTTCTTCATTTGAAGAGAAATTAACACACGAGATAGCCCATGTATGACTTTTCCAAACAAGCGCATATGTTAGGACTCGCTCTTGATGCATTAAAATCTATCGGCATTGACAAAGAGGCTAGCTTAGGTGGAGGTACGGCACTGAGTGCTTATTATTGGGAGCATCGTTATTCAACCGATATTGATATATTTATCAACAATGCGAATACTTTAAATGACATACGCACCTATTTTGCATCGTTACATGTAAACTATGACATTCGATTTCCTGGGCATTATGTGGAAATCCATCTAAGCTCAACTGAAAAAATACAATTTTTTGAAACATCACCACGTACCAAAGCACCTTGTATGTGCATGGATTTGTGGGGATTTAAAAATGTTTACATCGAAAGCGTAGAGGAAATTCTTGCTAAAAAGATACGTTTTAGAGGGGACAAAGGCAATACCCGTGATATTTTTGATATAGCACTGGGCGTTGATAAACACCCCTCCTTTATTGCAGAATCTCTTCAGTGGAAAGCATTTTCACACGAACATCTTGATGGTTTCAAAAAAGCACTCAAAAGCATTCTTTCATCAAAAGATTTGATGCAAATCTACGCAATGGAAATAGCCTTGATTGACCCTGCACCACTTTATCAGGAGCTTGCATTCACTGCCCCTAAAATATTATTGGAAAAATTATCTTAGTAGATTACATGTAAAGAGGTAATTTAATAACCAAAAAGCTTCATTGTTTTTGAAATAAGATACAATAATACTCATCTACCTCATATAAAATTTTTAAATAAGCAGAAAATGAACCATGCAATCTTTTACATGTAAAACGTGTAAACACTATAGACTACACAACA
>JAJOKG010000170.1:0-1745 GCA_021206415.1 Sulfurospirillum sp.
ATATCTTCAATAAATTGGCTGGTATATAAAGGATTATGATAGTACTCTTCTAAGGCAGATTTTAAATATTTATACACTAACAAATCACGACCGTACAACTCTAAACTAATATCTTCCTCTTTTAAAGCGTCTTCCCCATTAAAATAACCAAGCGTGTGCGTATTGACGTCTGAGAAGGTGTTTTCACCCGATAGAGCATCAATATCATCTAATTCTCTTAATTCTCCAAGCTCTTCAAATTCATTGAGTTCGTCTATTTCTTCTTCTCTTTCTTTTATTTCCACATTTAATTCAGGTAGCTCTTCTTTGGAAACGATGCTCTCTTCTTCTTGCTCATGCTCCCAATCATCAATATCTTCCGTATGCACAAAAGAGGTATCACTTTGAGTTTTAAAAAAAGCACCAAAATAAAGCTGTTGCCCTTCAAAAACACCCATAATAAAGAAATCGTGGCAATTCAAAATATAACATGTTGGTTTCGAACGCACTTTTTCATTGAGCATACATGCATTTAAAACAACAAAAGGAGAATAGATAAGATCTAAACCCACATCGGAAAAAAGATTTTTTGCCCATTTGATTTCAATATAAGAAGCATAGGCTGACCACTGTTTTGCAAATGTAATATGATGGACACTTTGCATATCCACATGATGTTTAGAAAAACTAGCGCTTGAAGTACCTTCAATAGCACCCTGTCCTAATGTTCCAAGCAAATAAGCAACATAAACAAACTGATATTCATCTTGAAGTTCAACCAAATAATTTTCGATGGCTTTATCAAGTGCATCCACAGGAGGTGTGAGAGGAAATGTTTTAGTAAAGCTCTTTTCAACCCTATTATCTTTAAAGACTTTGCAATGCAACAAACACTCTGTTTCATGCAATACAATAGAGACAAAAAGATTTTGAAATTTTTTTTGAAGGAGCTCTCTTATGCCCATACGACTCTCTCTTTGTTCACTGCATCACTCTTGTGTTAATTTGAATTTTAATATATATTAGACTATTCTTGCTTAAGTTTCGTAAAATATAAAGCAAGAAGAGTACCATTTTAACTAGCATGATTCACGATTATGTTTTAACAGTTCTTTTTGTATCAAAGCTTTGGCCTCATCCAAAGAGAGCTCATGTACATAAAAGGATCACTGTAATAAAAATCTAAGGTACAAAAAGGCTTTGGAATACAAAAATGATCCCAACTCTTCATTTTCCAAGAAGAGGATGGCTCACAATGCATCGTAATAATAGGAACGCGTTTAATCCGAGCCAACGCGGCCGCTCCATCTGCGACACTGTGTCTAGGGCCACGAGGACCATCAGGCGTAATCCCAATATCCCGACCTTTCTCAAGTGCTTTTAAAGCATGGCGTAAGGCAGAGATACCTCCCTTAGAAGAGCTTCCACGGATCGTACCTCCTCCAAATAAACGCATCAATTTTGCAACCAACTCACCGTCAAAATGGTTACTCACAATCGTATCAATGCTAACATGCTTTGAATACGATGTATACGCCATAGCCGCCATTAAAAGTTCTCCATGCCAAATAGCATAAATACTCGGCATAGCAGAACCATTTACCGAAAAATGAAATCTTTTTTTACATGTAAAGAACAAAAGCTTTATAACAAGATAAATAAACGGCGGAATCAACCATACTAAAAGCTTACGCTTCAATGTTTTAGAGAACAATTTCGCCATACAAAGAGAGTCGTTTGGGATTGGTGATTTTAATGTTAACAGT
>JAJOKG010000170.1:1845-9803 GCA_021206415.1 Sulfurospirillum sp.
AAGCTTTATAACAAGATAAATAAACGGCGGAATCAACCATACTAAAAGCTTACGCTTCAATGTTTTAGAGAACAATTTCGCCATACAAAGAGAGTCGTTTGGGATTGGTGATTTTAATGTTAACAGTTTTGCCTAATAACGCTTCATCACCTTTAATTTGAACCAATGCATTGTTGTCAGTTCGTCCTGCTAAAAAACCGCTGTTGCGAAGTTCATCGATATAAACCGCATACACCTTATCTCTTTTACTTTCAGCAATTTCATCTAAAATAGTATCTTGAAGGCTTTGTAAGCGCTCTAGGCGTTCAGCTGCTACTTCAACATCAACTTGATTGGTAAATTCAGCTGCTTTGGTTAAAGGACGAGGAGAATATTTAAATGCAAAAATTTGCTCAAATCGTACTTGCTTCATTACATCTAGCGTATCTTCAAAATCAGCTTCACTCTCACCAGGGAAACCAACAATAATATCAGTGCTAATAGAAACATCGGGTATCATCTCTTTTAATTTTAACGCTCGATTTAAAAACCACTCTTTGCTATAACCCCTCTTCATTTGCGTTAAAATATGCGTTGAACCACTTTGAAGTGGCATGTGCATCGATTTACAAACTTTAGGATTTCGTGCAAATGTTTCAAGAAATTTATCATCCATATGAAGCGGATGCGGAGAGGTAAAACGGATGCGTTCAATTTCTTCAATCTCACTTATTTGATTCAACAAATCTGAAAAATCCATTTTTTCATGGCTACTTGAACTAAAACGCCTGCCATAATTGTTAACATTCTGCCCCAGTAAAAAAATCTCTTTAGCGCCTTTTTGTGCTGCTTTTTGTGCTTCTTGAATAATTAAATTTGCAGGAATAGAAATCTCATCACCTCTGGTATGTGGCACAATGCAGTATGTGCATTGTTTATCGCATCCAATAGAAATATTGACATAGGCTTTATAGAGATTATTGCGATACTCACCAAATGCATAATCACTCTCATCATAGTCAATGTCAACACTTAAAAATTTTTCTGTGTTTACCGCTGTCGAAATTTTAGAAACATTACGAGCACCCACAACAAAACTAACATAAGGCGCACGTCTGAAAATTTCTTTACCCAAGTGACTTGCCGTACATCCACAGACACCTATTTTTGCACCCTCTTTTTTTTGAAGATTATATTTACCAATCTCTGAAAAAAGTTTACTCACAGGTTTCTCACGTACACTACACGTATTAACCAAAATCAAATCCGCTTCGTGTAGGTTGCTGGTTAAGACATAATTTTCTTTATCACCAAGTTCTGCAATAATGTGTTCAGAATCACGCACATTCATCGCACAACCTAGCGTTTCAATATAAAGCTTTTTTTCCTCTTGAATACCCAAAACAGAAGCCTTATAAAATGTGTACTTCGTACATGTAATCACTCTCACCTAAACCGTATTTAATATCACGAAGGTAAACACTAAACCCTTTGGCTTCAAAGTTTTCCACCAAAGCCACTAAATCTTTATGGGAATTTTCTTTATCGAAATAAAATATTTTTTTGTCCCTCTTTTTCGATAATTTCAGTCACTTTTTCCAAGGTAATTGTCTTTGGTTTTCCATTGATTTCATTTCTTGCTAATTTAATTTCCATCGTAAACCTCTTTTCTATTCGAGAAAGTTATCGTATGTGTCCAAAATGCACAAAGATATATCGCGAAGTATACTTTTTTTTTCGATAAATCCTCATTAAGAGCATAAATAAGCTTTCTTATAAAGAAAAAACAAGAAGATTTTGGCTATAATATTTTTCCTCATCTCGCAATCGTTCAAATTTCCATGTATTTTTTTGATTTTTCATCATTGCGATTATCACACCATGATATAAAATATGTATCTTTTATTAAGGAAACTTATGGAAAAATTGTAGACATTATAGAGTCTATTGCCCATGAAAAGGGCTTAGATATTAACGAAGTTCGTAACACAGTCACCCTAGCATTAGTGAAAACTGCTAAAAAAAATTTATGGTGGCGAATATGAATATGGCGCTGAAATTGACCCAGCAACCAAAACACTTAAACTCTATCAAAAAGTTACTGTCGTCAGCCCTGATGATGAGCGTTTATTGGAGGGAAATGAAAATTTTATTGCCATAAAAGAGGCTAAAGAAGTTGATCCTGAAATTGAAATTGGTGATGAATTAACCTATGAGCTTCCTCTTGATAATTTAGGCAGAACCGCTGCAGCAACACTTCAGCGAGAATTAGAGTACCACATTCAACGTTTATTAGAAAATAATATTTTTGACAAATACCAAAAGTTAGTTGGCAAAACTGTTTTTGGCAGCGTTGTACGTATTGACAACGATGAAAATACCTATATTGAAATTGATGAAATTAGAGCGGTTTTACCTCGTAAAAACCGTATTAAAGGTGAAAAATTTAAAGTCGGAAATGTCGTTAAATCTGTCATTCGTAAAGTTCTCATCGACAAATCTCAAGGAATGTATGTCGAACTTTCCCGTACCAGTCCTAAATTTTTAGAATCTCTTTTGGAATTAGAAGTACCCGAAATCAAAGATGGGCTGATCAAAATCATGGGGAGTGCACGTATTCCAGGCGATCGTGCTAAAATTTCATTGATGTCCTTGCATCCAAACATTGATGCCGTCGGCGCAACCGTTGGAACAAAAGGCGCTCGAATCAATGCCGTAAGCAAAGAGTTACACAATGAAAATATTGATTGTATTGAGTTTTCAAGTATTTCTGAAATTTTTATCTCACGCGCATTAAGCCCTGCGATTATTTCAAATGTAAAAATTCAAAATGGCAAAGCAATCGTCACTCTTCCAAGCGATCAAAAATCTAAAGCTATTGGAAAAAATGGTATCAACATTCGTCTTACTTCTATGCTGACGGGTATGGAAATTGAGCTCGTTGAATCTGGAGCATCTACTGCTACAGAAACATCTTCAGATGAACAACAAGCACAACGTGATCCAAACGCCCTTAAAAATCTCTTTGGCAATTTATAATACTTTTTACATGTAAAGCCTAAAAAACTTTACATGTAACGTTTTTTTAATCTGTTTTCTCTTTAACGTACGAAGCACCTTGATTGATCTTCTCTTTTGTCCATTCTGCACCATCTCGTGTATCTTTTTTAATACCACCCCATGTCGCACATCCGCTTAAAAGCGTTACAAACAAAATAGTTACAATATATTTCATAGAGTTCTCCTTTTAAAATGTGGATTAAGTTTTGTTAAAACCAAATCAGCAATTATATTACCAAGTAACGTTAAAAATGAAGAGATGATCAAGATACCCATAATCACAGGATAATCTCGACTGAGTGCACTTTGATAAAATAAAAGCCCCATCCCATTAATAGCAAAAATAGATTCTAAAATAACACTTCCCCCGATTAATCCTGGCAAAGAAAGTCCTAACATCGTCACAAGAGGAGGAGAAAGATTGGGTAAAATAAAGCGTATTAAAAGCGCTCTACCCTCAACACCTCTACTTCGTGCAAAAAAGATATAGTCACTCTTTAGGATGTTCAGTGTCAAGCTTCTCACATAAATTATCAAACTACCCAGTCCACCAAAAATCATGACAAAAATAGGCAATACCAAATGCCATGCGACATCTATAAAATAACGCCATCCAACGTAGTTCATCCCCTGCGAATGCAATCCAGAAATGGGAAAAATCTTCCACTCAACTGCGAAAAAAATAACCAACACTAAGGCAAGATAAAAAGAAGGCATTGCATAACTCACCAATGCAAACTGCTTAATCGTTTTATCATACAGACTCTTTGACTTCATCGCAGATTTAATTCCCCAATAAAGGGCTAACACAAAAACAAAAAGCATACTTATGACATTCATGAAAAGGGTAATAGGTAAGCGCTCCAAAATCTCTTCACGCACTAATTTTCCACTGGCAAAAGAGATGCCAAAATCAAGCTGTATGATTGCTTTAAACCACGAAAAAAAACTGCATCCATAAAGATTGATCAAGCCCATAAACACGTTTGAGTTGTTCTAAGGATTCAGGCGTAATATTGGGATTCAAATCACCACTGGCAAAAAAAGAGTTTGGAGCTAGATGAATAGCTCCAAAAGAGATAAGCGAAATAAGGCAAAGCATCAGAGCTACGTACAAAAGTTTTTGTAGCACAAGCTTCATAGTTTTGCTTACTTTTGTTTATCCCAAGCAAGAACGGTATGACCTTCATCATCTGTCTCATCCATGCCCATACCCATAATATTATACCCAGCGTCTACATAATGAATTTCACCCGTTACCCCACTCGCAAGGTCACTAAGCAGATACATACCGCTGTTGCCTACTTCATCGGTTGTTACATTTTTACGAAGAGGAGCATTGACTTCATTCCAATTTAAAATCATTCTAAAATCACCAATTCCACTGGCGGCTAACGTTTTAATAGGTCCTGCACTAATCGCATTCACACGAATACCACGGCTCCCTAAATCAACCGCTAAATAGCGAACACATGACTCAAGAGCTGCTTTTGCCACACCCATAACATTGTAATGAGGAACATAACGAGGTCCACCTAAATAAGAGAGTGTCAGCACCGAAGCATTGTCATTCATAACAGGTAAACACGCACGGGTTAAAGCAACCAATGAGTACGCAGACGTTCCAAGCGCAATATCAAACGCTTCTTTCGTCGTATCGACGAAATGTCCACTCAATGCCTCTTTTGGCGCATACGCAACAGAGTGAACCACAAAATCAATCTTTCCAAAATCTTTTTCTAAAGAAGCTGTCAGTGCTTCTAAGTGCGCTGGATTGTTAATGTCTAGTTCATACACTTTATCGCAACCAAACTCTTCAGCAATAGGGCGTACCCTCTTTTCTAACTGCTCATTCAAATAGGTAAACGCTAACTCTGCACCTTGTTCCTTACACGCTTTAGCAATGCCATATGCGATTGATTTGTTAT
Organism: Sulfurospirillum sp.; assembly: GCA_021206415.1. GTDB lineage: Bacteria > Campylobacterota > Campylobacteria > Campylobacterales > Sulfurospirillaceae > Sulfurospirillum. The sequence goes on from JAJOKG010000170.1 coordinate 6,813, forward strand.
TCGCAATTCCGACAATAAGACCTTTTTTGCCCTTCATAAACATCTTTCAAACTCCTCTTATTTTTTAACACTATCAGCAATGCGAATCATCTCGCAAAATGCCTCTTCATTCCAACTCGCCGTTCCTACCAAAACACCATCACACTCTTTTACATGTAAAATAGATTCAATGTTTTCTACTTTCACACTTCCTCCGTACAAAAGAGGTTTTGAAAGCTTTTCTCGTAACCGTTCTAAAACCTCTTCTATATCTTCCAATCGTGCACTTAATCCCGTACCAATCGCCCAAACAGGCTCGTAGGCAATAATGAGTTTTTCATAGTGAATATCAATGCCCTCAAACTGCTCCCACAAATAGCTCATCACAGCATCAATACCTTGCATACGAACTTCTGCTGGTTCACCGACACAATAAATAATTTCTGCATCTCTGGCTTTAGCAAAATCATACTTTTGAGCAATGAACGCATGGGACTCTTTTAAAATATGACGGCGTTCACTATGACCAATTAATACCGTCTCAATCCCAAACTCTTCAAGCTGTTCAAAACCGATTTCACCTGTAAAAGAACCATTTTGCACAGGGTAAAAATTTTGCGCACCCACTTTGAGATTTTTGACCTCATCAAAAGAGTTTAATGCCGTAAAAGGAGCAAAAATACGAACTTCTTGCTCACTTTTTGTGCGAGTCATACATGCTTGAATGCTCTTAATAAAACTATCCGCTTTGGCACGGGTGTAATTTGTTTTGAAGTTTGAGGCAATCATCATGCTTAGAGGTTCTCACTTTTTGCAAGGACTTTAACACCAGGAAGTTCTTTTCCTTCAATAAGCTCTAAACTAGCCCCACCACCTGTGGAGATAAATGTCATCTCATCCGCATCCCCCGCACGAGCGACCACATCTGCCGTATCGCCGCCACCCACAACGGTTGTGGCATGCGCTTCTGCAATCACATGGGACATTTTAAAGCTTCCTTTGGAAAATTTCTCAAGCTCAAACACACCCATCGGGCCATTCCACAAAATGGTCTGAGCGTCCGCTAAGGCTTCTCTAAAGAGTCGTGAAGTCGCAGGTCCAATGTCAAGTCCCATCCATCCCTTAGGAATCTCTTGAACCGTGACAAATTTAATGGTCGCATCTTGTGAGCAGGTTTGTGCAGCAACGACGTCCACAGGCAAATAAATCTTAACGCCCAAACGTTTTGCCTCTTCCATCACACGATTCGCTTCATCCAGCAAATCATCCTCAACAATGGAATTTCCAATATCAAGCCCTTGTGCTTTTAAAAAGGTAAACGCCATACCGCCACCAATCACGAGTTTATCCACGCGAGGCAATAAATTAACCAAAGCTTGAAGCTTACCACTCACTTTACTTCCACCCACAACGGCGACAAACGGACGTGTTGGACGGCGAAGGAGATTGCGTGAAAACTCTATCTCTTTCTGGAGCAAAAATCCAGCAGCCGATGTTTTTTCATTGAAATAGTGCGTAATCGCCTCAACTGAAGCGTGCGCTCTATGACACACGCCAAACGCATCGTTAATGTAGACATCTGCCATATCCGCTAAGGCTTTGGCAAACTCCTCATCATTGGCTGTTTCACCCTTATTAAAGCGTAAATTCTCAAGCAAAAGGACTTCGCCTGATTGCAAAGCAGCCGCTTTTTCAACCGCATCCTTGCCAATGACGTCGGAACTTAAAATGACCTCTTTATCTAAAAGGCGTTTGAGTCGCATCTGCACAGGAGCAAGGGAGTATTTTTCATCCACAACACCCTTAGGACGACCTAAATGGCTTGCTAAGATAATAGAACAGCCATGATCTAAACAATAACGAATCGTAGGAATAGCGGAGCGCACACGTCTATCATCGGTAATATTGGTAAACTCATCCAAAGGGACATTAAAATCACAACGAATAAAAACTTTTTTTCCTGCAATATCGAGATCTCGAATCGAGCGAATCATGCCTTATCCTTTACTTGCTAATGTGCAATGCCATATCAACCAAACGGGTTGAATAGCCCCACTCATTGTCATACCACGCCATAATTTTAATCATATCACCACAAATCACTTGGGTTAAATCCACCGCTACAATGGAACTCCATGAACTAGAAAGAAAATCTTGAGAAACCCTCTGTTCTACATCCACTTCCAAAATACCTTTAAGCACACCCTGCGCTTTTTCGGTTAAAATCGCGTTGACTTCTTCTTTGGTTGTTGCTTTTTTCACAACCACATTTAAATCTACCATAGAAACATTCGGTGTTGGAACACGCACACTTTGACCATGCAATCTTCCTTTTAAATGAGGCAAAACCAGCCCAATCGCTTTGGCTGCACCTGTGGTGGTAGGAATCATATTTACTGCAGCCGCACGGGAACGACGTAAATCGTTTTTGCGGTGCTTCACATCCAAAATATTTTGATCATTGGTATACGAGTGAACGGTTGTCATCAAACCTTTATCAATGCCAAACGCATCGTCTAAAATTTTTGCCACAGGACCTAAACAGTTTGTGGTACAACTCGCATTTGAGATAATCGCTTGACCTGCGTAGGTATCTTCATTGACACCGATAACAAACGTGGGTGTATCATCTTTTGCAGGGGCTGAGAGAATTACTTTTTTGATGCCATTGTCAATAAAAACTTGTGTATCTTTTTGTGTTAAAAGCGCACCCGTACACTCTAAAACAACATCCACACCATAGTCAGCAAAATTAAGCTCCTTTGGGTCACGCGTAGAAAACATTTTCACTTTGGATTTACCCATTTGCATATAATCATTCTCAAGCAACTCAACGTGCCCAGCGAAAACACCATGTACGCTATCGTATTTGAGTAACTGTTTTGTGGTAGCACGATCTGCTGTATCGTTGACGCATACCAACTCAACATCATCTCTTGAATCAACAATTCTAGCAACGCATCTTCCAATGCGACCAAATCCATTTATAGCAATTTTGAGTGCCATAGGTTT
>JAJOKG010000170.1:9903-13358 GCA_021206415.1 Sulfurospirillum sp.
TTTTTATCGTATTTACTTTACATAGAAAAGCGAGTCATTTTAGCAAAAATGATGTATAAAAAAGTTTAAAGTCTACGGAGATACACGTTGAATATTGCTATTTTTGGAGGATCGTTTGATCCTCCACATTCGGGGCATGAGTCCATTGTTACTAAAGCCCTTGAAGTCTTGGATATTGATAAGTTGCTTATTGTCACAACGTACCTGAGTCCTTTTAAAGAGAGTTTTTGTGCGCCAGCTAAGCTTCGTCAAAACTGGCTTGCACAGATGTTTAAAGGCATCGAAAAAGTAGAAATTTTTTCCTATGAATGTGACCAAAAACGGCAAGTTCCCACCATTGAAACCGTTTTACATGTAAAAAGTCTTTACCCTGATTCAAAACTTTATCTCATTGTTGGAAGTGATTCGTATGCAACGCTTCCTAAATGGAACCGCTATGAAGAACTTTGCACGCTTGTTGAGTTTGTTGTTGCACCGCGTGGAACATTTACTCCACCCAAAAGACTTGAAAATTTTACCAATTCATGTTAATATCAGCTCTTCAAAGCTACGCTCATTTTTAGACAAACGTTTTATCCCAAAAGCCATTGAAAATGAAGTGATAGCCTTTTACACAAGGAATCCAATGGATAATAGAATTGAAAGAATCGTCACTGCTTTAAGTGATAAAAAAGCAGAAGATATTCAAGTGTTTGATATGAGTGGCAAAGACTATTTTGTAAATACCGTCATTATTGCAACAACCATGGGTGAGAGACACGGACTTTCACTCTTAGATCACCTTAAAACGGAACTTAAAGGTGCGGGCGAGAGCTTTTTAAATGTCGATGCAGACGATAACTGGACTGTTATTGATATGGGAGATATGCTCATTCATCTTATGACTCCACAATACCGCCAAAAATATAACTTAGAAACTTTCTTGAAAGAGAGAGAAGAAGAGATGAAAAAAGTGCGAGGCGTTGAATAAAACGTGTTAAAAACTCTTAGGTCTTGCCTAAGAGGTTTGATTGACCTTACAGTTTAGCGTCAGGTTTTGGTGTTTTTGCTGTACTCTCTGGTAATTCTGGATACGTAACCGCGGGTTTTCTTCCTTTTAATGCTTTCAAAAATGTTTCAATTTTTGCAGCCTCTGCATCGTTAATCGTAATACCAAGCTGTGTACTTCCCATCTCTTGAATGGCTTCTTTGAGTGTCCAAATCGCACCATTGTGATAGTAAGGCGCTGTTTCAGTGATATTTCGTAGTTGTTGGCGTTTTCACCATACCATCTTTATCCCCCGAAAAAACCGCCAAGAGAAGCAAATTTGTATTTACCTGCCACTTGGAATGGTTGCATCGTTCCACCTAAAGCCACACCGTTGTGACATGCCGCACATCCTTTATCCATAAAAACTTCAAGTCCCTCTTTTTCTGCTTTGCTTAGAGCATTATCATTACCATTCATAAAATCATCAAAACGAGAAGGAGTAATGAGTGTTTTTCAAAAATAGCAATCGTTGACGTGATTTTTTCAAGCTAATTTTGACATTATCACCATACGCAAATTTAAATTCATTGACATACTCAGGGATAGAATTAATACGTTGCTCAACTAACTTAGGTGGTGCTGCCATCTCAGGACCTGCTTGAACAGGACCTTGCGCTTGATCGGCTAAGTGAGGACTTCTACCATCCCAAAACTGTGCTTTAAAGAAGGCTGAATTGTACACAGTGGGAGAGTTTAGGTGGGCAGGATTAGCTGTCCAACCATGCCCAATCGCTGCTGCAATGCCATCTGCACCGCCTAAAGCTAAATTATGACAAGTATTACAACTAATTAAAGAACTCTTGGACATACGAGGGTCAAAGTAGAGTTTTTTGCCCAATTCTACTTTGGCATCGGTGATTGGATCTTTGGGATCATCAATCAATTTTAAAAGCTCTAATTGACTGGTTGGAATAGCTTCAATACCATTATCTTTCACCTTTTGAACCAAATTATTTGCCCCCAAAACAACCGTTGCACTAAGTGCACACAGACTAAGTACCTTAGAAATTTGCATTTCTTCTCCTTTTTAAGATTATAAATTACTTTAAGAATATTTATATTAAATAGTAATTAATATTGTTTAGAATTAGTTTTCATTTAGTTATGTGTTACATTTTGTTAATTACATACTAAGGCATGCTTTTATAAAATATCTTTTACATGTAAAGGTTACTTATGGAACGATTTAGAGATATTTTAAAAGCAAGTAATTTAAAATCAACCCATCAGCGTTTGGCTATTTTAGAGTGTATTGATACCCATGGGCATATTGATATTGAAACACTTTTTGAACTTATCCTGCAAAATATCCAACCATGTCTAAAGCCACGTTGTACAGAAATATTAATGATTTACTTGCATTTTATATTTTAGAAGAAGTTAAATTACCACAGCAAAAGCAAAAATACGAAATTAAAAAAGTTCCACATATTCATCTTTTATGTTCCCACTGTGGTAATGTAGAAGATATATTTGTAGAAACGAAACCGCTTTTAGAAACCATCTTTTTTCAAAGTGGCTTTGAAATTAGTAGTAGTTTTATCGTCATGAATGGTATTTGTAAACGATGTTCTGGTAAAAATAAATATAAATCCAATAGATTACATCGTCTTATTTTTTTATAGATGTTCTTAAGAAGCATTTAAACAAGCAGTTATAGCTCTTTATACTGCTAAAAATAGTGGAAGAAATTGTATTCAATGTTACACAAACGCAGATAATACATCTGCAAAAACGCCATTTTAATCTTTACATGTAAAGGTTAAAACCAACCCTCTTTTTGAGTCTGCTTTTCCAACTCATTTTCGATACCATCATCTAATGCATGTAAAAAATCAAATCCACTACTCTTTTCAACCGTATCAATGTTAACGATAAATTTCTCAAGAGGTGTATTGGCTTTTGCATTTTGAGGTATCACAAATGCTAAAGTTTTCAAACTTCCATCGGCTTGTATTCCCACATAAATTTTATAAAAAGCATCAGGAATTTCAACCCAATAGGAATGCTTAAGATGTCTTGTATCTCCACGGAAAAGAGGTCCTGTATAAACCCATACGCTCTTAAATTTTTGCGTAAATGCTTCAAATTCTAAGGCTTCTAACTCTTGCCACAGTTTTTGATTCAGAGACGGTTTTTGAGGCGTGATATTGGTCATTAAAAACGTCTCTTCTTGTGCTTTTTTACCATAGAGCTGCGCAATGGCTCGATTGGGAGCCATGTGCCCTCTATCATACCCGCTATTCGTATAATCTGATGTACTAATCAAACCAAGATTTCGCCAATCAGATCTAAAGCTCTCTGGACGCTTTAGATGTGGTCTATTTTCTTTAGGAGATGTTAACGTATAAACAACCCATAAAGGATTGCTTCTAAAATCAGAATATCCAACCATATACGCATCATTGCGAAAGATACGTGTAAA
>JAJOKG010000170.1:13458-29990 GCA_021206415.1 Sulfurospirillum sp.
ACCGCAAAAAGCTTCAAGAATTTTTCCTCATCTACACTTCCTACGACACGATTTTCATTGTAAAATTTATGTAACGAAGCCGCAAGGTTTTTGAGATATTCCGTTACTTTTTGAACTTGCCTTGAATGAAACGCATCTTCGAGTACTTCAGGCAATAAGAGTGCGCTAAAAAGAAGATTTTGTGCCTCTTCACTCATATTTTCAAGAGGGACATTCTCTACATCCGCAATGCTTTTTCCAGCTTTTGCAAAAATTTGATTGATGCGTGCATGAGCATAGTTGATATAAAAAATAGGGTTATTGCTATCTTCTTGTTTAAAGACATCCACATCAAATTCAAGATGTGTGTCAGATTTTTTACTTAAAAAGACAAAGCGTAAAGCATCGCTTCCCACTTCACTCACAACATCACTCATCAAAATAAAGTTTCCTGCACGTTTGCTCATTTTATAAGGCTCACCACCTTTTAAAAGTGAAACCATCTGCGCCAATAAAACCTCAAGTTTTGATTCATCATAGCCTAAAAAGTTGATTGCAGCCTTTACTCTCGTGATATAGCCATGATGATCTGCACCCCAAATATTAATGTATTTGTCATAATTTCGTTGAAATTTATTATCATGGTAAATAATATCGCCTGCTAAATAGGTAGGTCTGCCATCTTCTCGCACAACTACACGATCTTTTTCATCCCCTAATTCAGTAGAGCGAATCCAAACTTTACCGCCATCTTCATAGGTTTTTTGATGTTCTTGAAGCTTAGTAAAACTCTCATCCCATCTATCATAAAGTGATTTTTCACTGACAAACTGCTCAAAATAAATGCCAACATCAGCAAGATTAGACTTAATGAGTTCCAACATTTTGTCTTTGCCCCACGCAGAGAGCACAGCGATATTAGCTTCATCTTCAAAAATAATACTTCCAAGCTCCGCTTGAGCAACATGCGCTAAATCAACAATATACTCACCACGATAAAACTCTTCTGGCCACGTTACATGTAAACCTAAAATGTTCTCGCGTCCTGATAAATAAATTGAAAGCCCCAAAAGGTCAACCTGATTTCCTGCATCATTAACATAATACTCTGTTGTAATGTGATAGCCTAAATGTTGACCAATACGAGCAAGCGCATCACCAATCACCGCACCTCTTGCATGTCCAATATGCAAAGGTCCTGTGGGATTAGCACTCACATACTCCAACAAAATAGATTCATGGTTCTCATCTTTTCCAAAAAGTGACTCATTTTGAATAGCCCAAGTAGCATACTGATCTAAGAAATGCTCACTCAATTTAAAATTGATATACCCTTTAATAGGAGTGACCTCTTTAAAGATGTCCCCCGTATCAAATTGTGCACAGATCTCTTCAGCAATAGCAATAGGAGATTTTTTTAACTCTTTCGCTAATTGAAAAAGCAATAGGAGTAGCATAATGACCAAAAAAAGATTCGCAGGTTTTTCTAAAACAAATTCTCTTTGTAACTTTTCTGTAATAGCACGAATAACCGATTTTTTCAATACTAAACCTTATACAGATTTTTTATCATCTGCTGAAGTGGTTGTTGCAGTCGCTTCTGATTTTGTCTCTTTCGCTTCAACTTTTTCAACATTTTCAGTTGACTCTTCATCTTCCTTAACTGCTTTTTTAAAATTTTTAATACCAGAGCCTAACCCTTTAGCAAGTTCGGGAATTTTTTTTTGCTCCAAAAAAGCAATACAACAATCAATAAAATAATCAGCAACTGCTGAACACTTGGACCCATTTTTTTCTCCTTTAATATTTTTACATGTAATCTTTAAGAGCGCTCATTATAGCTATTTTTTTATAAACCAAATAAAGAAATTTATTTCAATAATTAGCCCATCTACTAATAAATTCGCTCGTATCCATTAAAGACATTTTTTCGTCTTGAAGCATGTGCAATAGCCAATAAATCTTTTGATGCCTCTTTAAAATCATCATTGACCAATACATAATCGTATTCGCCAATGCAGGTCATCTCAGACACTGCGTTATCTAAACGTTTCTCAATAACTTCATGACTATCAGTTCCTCGTTTAATCAAACGTTCTTGTAAACTTTTTTGATCAGGAGTTGTGACAAAAACGGAAGTAATTAAATGCCCAAACTTCTCTTGAGCAATTTTATGTCCTTGCACATCAATATCGCAAATGACCAACCTACCTTTTTGAAGTTCTTTTAAAATAGGCTTGAGAGATGTACCATAATAATTATCATGGACTTTTGCCCATTCTAAAAAGAATCCTGCATCAATATCTCTTTCAAACTCTTCTTTTGAGATAAAATGATAATTGACACCATCTTCTTCACCTTCACGTATCATTCGTGTTGTACTTGAAATAGAAAAATAAGCATCTTCAATTTCCAACAAAATTTCTTTCATTAAAGAACTTTTTCCTGAACCGCTAGGTCCAGAGATAACAAGAAGATTTCCTTTCACTTTGCCTCATTTTCATCAAATGAAATAGAGATATTAATACGCATTCCCCTCAGTGCTTCTCGTAAAATATCACTTTGTGCAAAACTTGAAATGCTTCTAGAAATACTTTTCTCAATTTCGCCACGGATAACTTCTATCTCTTCTTCTTGCTGACAAGGGCTCGCTAAGGCAACAACACTTTTTTCTTCTTCAGCACACTCTTCCCCAAAAGCTTTTTTGATAAGATTTTCACTTAAATCATCCAAAGAGTCTATTCCCGCTTGTATATCATCTGCCTCACCAACAAAAGGAGCGTCAGCCAAAGTTTCATCAGTTTCATCAGTCAATGACATCTCAAACTCCAACGCCTCATCTTCTATTGGTGTTTCTTCAAAAGGTTCTTCCAACGATTCTTTCGGAAGTTTCCATTCCAAAGTATCTTCCCTTATATCCTCTAATTTATCTTCTTCTAATTCTTCTTTCTCGTTGGCGTCATCGAGCAAAAATTCTTTCGTTTCTTTAAAGTCATCATCTAAAAAACTCAAACTATCTTCTGGTATCTCTTCTTCATCACTTTCATCTAACAATTGTTTAACTTCATCAATATCATCTTTATCTAAAACACAAGGAACAACATCATCAAATACAAGGTCATCTTCACGAACTTTTGGCTCGTCCTCTTCTAAGTCAAAATTAAAATCCTCTAATTCTCCCTTAGATTCATTCTCTAAAGAAAACACATCTTCTTTTAAAGCAACATTTTCAATTTCCTCATCCATAGCAACAGCTTCATCTAAAAGTTCATCTTCAAATTTTATATTATCAAATTCATGCTGCTCTTCATCGTGAGGTAAAAATGCTTCATTATCATTATCTTCATTCACCAAAGGGCTCTCTTCCTCTGTTGTCTCCAATGCATCAATTTGGTCAATGTCAAAATGTTTATCTTCCTCTTCTTCCTCGTCAAGGCTTAAATCATCAACTTCCTCTTTTTGACTACTCAAAACATTGCTAACTTTTTCAAGTAATACTAAAAAATCTGTCGGTAAAAAAGGCTTTTCCAAAGAAACATTCACATATTCTGGTTTTTGAGCATCTCTTTGACAAATATAGATACAATAATCACACCCTATATTCTCTTTGAGTTCATTTAAGGCTGATTCATCATAAAGTTCATTATCGACCAAAATCACATCATAACTGCTAAGTGGAACTAATCCATAGTCGTCAAACTCATCTAACTCATGCCCAGCTTTTTCAGCACTTAGTTTGATTAATCTTGAAACAGCGGGATTATTATTGAGTAGTAACAGGCGCATGCTCACTCCTGAATGAGAATTATTAGCTCTCATTGTAGTATAAAAAAAATTTATGATTGCTTTAACGTATAAAAAGAAGTGTTAATTGATTCAAGGCTTCTTGAAACTCCCGTTTAAAAAGAAGCATAACAGAGGCCAATGTAACAATAATAACCACCAGAGAAACAGCAATTCTAATTGGAAAACCAACCACTAAAAGATTAAATTGCGGCATGGTTTTCATCAGCATCCCAAATACAACATCTAAAAGTAATGAAAAAGCAACAACCGGAAATGAAAGAATAAATCCATAGACAAACATTCCTGTTGTTGCTTTGAGCAGATAATCTACAATATTAAGTTGTGGATAAAATGTTCCTAACGGTAAAAGAGATAAAGAATCCGCAATAAAAATAAGCATTTGATGATGCCCATTAAACGCTAAAACAATCATCAACCCTATTAACGCAAGGATTTGTGATAAGACAGGAATAGATGTACTTGTTTGGGGATCAACCACACTTGCCATAGTAAAGCCCATAACAAAAGACATTTGCATGCCTGCCATTTGCAAAATAGAAAGTGCAATCGTTAAAAAAAAGACCTGCAATTAAACCGATTAAAATTTCTGAAACAATAGCCAGCGTTAAATTAAGAAATGTTGGTGTTACATGTAAAGCGGGCAATAGAGGGAATAAAAAAACTACCATAAAAAATGTAATGGAGGTTTTAATGCTCAAAGGAATATTGGCATGAGAAAAAAAAGGGAAAAAGCAAATAAACCACTGAGCCTTGCAAAAAGAAGAAAAAAAAGAAATCACACGGTCTTCACCAAAAAATGCCACAAGTGATTCCATATTAACTCTCCTCTTTTAATCCATCCAGATGAAGATGTCTTACATAGGTACATTGTTTAGCCAATTGTTGATTGTGTGTCACAAGCAAAAGCGCTGCATTTTCTTTTTCAACATACTCAAACAAAACATTCATGACCTCTTGCGCTGTTTTGTCGTCAAGATTACCAGTAGGTTCATCCGCAAAAATGATCTTAGGTTTTTTTGCTAATACCCTTGCAATTGAAACACGTTGCTGCTGTCCACCAGATAGATCTCCCACACGATAATTCATAAATGTAGCAATACCTAGACGCTCTAAAATGCCTTTATCAATGCTTCTGTCGCTAATAACAGAAGCAAGCTCAACATTTTCATTGGAAAGAAAACCTTTAAAAAGATAGTGGGATTGAAAAATAATGCCTACATCATAGCGTCTTAACTTAAGTCTTGCATCATCATTATCATGATAAATATTATGATCACACAAAACTACTTCACCTCGATTGGGTTTTAAAAGTGTTGAACAAATATGAAGTAACGTTGATTTACCACTACCGCTTACACCTAAAATTGCCATAGACTCTTGAGGCGCAAGGCTAAAATTCACATTTTCAAAAAGAGGATAATCAAATGCATGGGAAACATTGTGTACATGGAGTAAAGACATTAACGTCCTTCAAAAGAAGTGGTGAAGAGAAACCTCTTCACCAAAAGTGTTTTACTTATTTAAGTTGCTCAGCAACTTCGCTAGCGAAGTCACATGCTTTTTTCTCTAAGCCTTCACCAAGTTCAAAACGAACATAGCCTACAAGCTCAATTTTTCCACCAAGCTCTTTTGCTTTTTCTTCAACAACTTGTGCAATGGTTTTTTTATCATCCATAACATAGAATTGACTTAAAAGCGTGTATTGTTGGTCAAGTTGTGTATTGTCAGCGATGAAGCGATCAATCTGACCAGGAATAATTTTATCCCAGATTTGCTCAGGTTTACCCTGTGCTTTAAGCTCAGCTTCCATCTCTGTTCTTGCAGCTGAAAGTACATCATCTGTAAGTTGTGCACGAGAAACAAACAAAGGCATACGCTTAAGAGGTTTTTTAAGACGTGCTAACTCTTCATTTTCTTTTTCAATATCAGCTTTGATACCAATTGTCTCTTTCTCAATAAACTCAGCATCAAGCTCAGTATAACTTAAAAAACTAGGTTTCATAGCAGCAGCATGCATACACAGATTTCTAATAAACTCACTCGCAGCCATAGCTGTTTTTTCGCTGTCACAATTTGCAGCAATCAACACACCTACACGCCCATTTGAGTGAACATATCCATTAACGACACCGTTAACACCTGCTTTCAGTGTTGCAAAACGTCTAACAACTAGGTTTTCACCGATAGTAGCTACTTTTGTTGCAAAATACTCTTCAAACACAGTACCATCAATGGTTGTTTTCATTAACTCTTCAGTACTTTGAACATTCGTTGCTTGAATATGGGCCGTTGTGTCTTTTGTAAGATTAATAAAACCTTCATTTTTTGCAACAAAGTCAGTCTCTGCATTAATTTCAGTTACTGTTGCCACTTTAAAAGTAGCATCAACACATACATCAACCAGACCTTCACTTGCAAGTCTGTCAGCTTTTTTTTGCTGCTTTACCAAGACCTTTTTCTCTTAAAAGGTCTTTTGCCGCTTCAAAGTCACCGTCAGTATCGACAAGTGCTTTTTTACAATCCATCATACCAGCCCCAGTGGACTCGCGTAATTCTTTTACTAAAGCAGCGGTAATCTCAGCCATTATTCACCTTCCTCAACAGAAACGTCTTCTTCACTCACCGCTTCAGTGATAAGTTCTTTTTTCTCATCTTCGCTGATTTCAGCCACTTCTTCAGTTGCTGGAGCATCTTTTGAACGAATTTCATAACCCTCAGTCATTGCTTCACACATTTCTTTACAGAAAAGTTGAATTGAGCGAATTGCATCATCATTTCCTGGAATTGGTAAATCAACCACATCTGGATCACAGTTTGTATCAAGTGGCGCAACTACAGTAATTCCAAGACGTCTAGCTTCTTGAACGGCAATTTTTTCTTTAACAGTGTCAATAACAAAAATCATATCAGGAAGATTTTTCATATTACGGATACCGCCTAGGTAATCCAAAAGTTTCTCTTTTTTTCTTCTAAGCATTAACGCTTCTTTTTTTGTTAGAAGGTCAATTTGTCCATCTTCTTCCATTTCTCAATAATGTCAAGTTTACGGATTGATTGTCTAATGGTTTGGTAGTTCGTCAACATTCCACCTAACCATCTGTGATTTACATATGGCATACCACATTTTTCTGCGTACTCTTTAACAGCTTGGCTTGCTTGTTTTTTTTGTTCCAACAAACAACATTGTTTTACCTTCAGCTGCTGCATCTTTAACAACATTGTAGGTATATCTAAAATAACGTAGTGTTTTTTGTAAATCTACGATATAAATATTTTTTCTCTCACCGAAGATGAATTTTTTCATCTTTGGATTCCAGCGTCTTGTTTGGTGTCCGAAGTGTACACCACACTCCAATAGGTCTTTCATGGTTACCATGAAGTCTCTCCTTTGTTTAATTTTGGTTTAGCCTCCACACCCATCAACAGCGTATAACTGCAACCGTAAAGGATTGGTGTGTGTGAGATTTAGGCGGTGATTATAGTTAAAAAAAGTTTAAATTTCGCTTGTTTTCATTTTTAAACTACGAAACGTTTAATTTATTTTGAACAAAAAAAAATCTTATAATTGCGCAAATTTTTATATATTGAGGTACTATTTTGCGTTTATTCCTAGCCTTTATCTTTTCATGTATATTTCTTTTCGCTTCTGAAACGACTGCATCTTCTTATGCAAATGACGATTTTGATGCCGAATTTAATGATACACAAAACCAAGAACTTTTCGACCCATTAAGCAGTTACAATGAATCAATGACAACATTTAATGATTCATTTTACGAATATATTTTAAAACCAACAGCGGAAGGTTATGCGTTTATTGTTCCGCAACAAGCACGCAATGGTATTTCAAACTTTTTTGATAATCTTCTCTTCCCTATACGTTTTGCCAACAATCTTTTGCAACTAAAATTCTTTAATGCCGTAGAAGAGAGTGAACGTTTTATGATTAACTCCACTATGGGAATTTTGGGCTTTCGTGATCTTGCAGATGAAGAGTTAGGCATTAAAGCCCACGATGAAGATCTTGGACAAACATTAGGATATTATGGCCTTGGAAGTGGCTTTCATATTGTCCTCCCATTCTTAGGACCCTCCAATGTGCGAGATCTTGTTGGATTATCGGGTGATATGTGGCTCAATCCTATTAATTATTTTGAAGCACGTCATCTCAATCTTCTTAAAAATCAAGAGCAAGCACTTGCGACAACAGCCTTTTTTACCATTAATGAAACATCTTTACATGTAAAAGAGTATGCGCAATTAAAAAAAGATGCTATAAAGCTTTACCCCTTTATGCGTAGCCTGTATGAATCAAGAAGGAATAAACTTATCCATGAATAAAAAAATTAAACATTTTCTACTCTTCATCTCTTTATCGTTTGGAGTAACACACAATGCTCTTTATGCCATTGAAGAGAGTAAAATTAGCGCATTTATGCAAACCAATATTGATCTTGCAACAACCATTTTACGAGATAAAAAACTTGTTAAAAATGAGAAATCTGAAAAACTTTTTTGTTATTTTTGATTCTATTTTTGATTACACTCTAATGGCTCAACTTTCTCTTGGAAGTAAACAATGGTCAGCCCTTGAATCTTCTAAACAAAATGAGTTTGCAAAGCTATTTGAGGAAAAGCTCAAACTCTCTTATATGAATAAACTTGACCTCTATACAGATGAAAAAATTGTTATTAAAAATTTAGAGAAAATCAAAGACACCCGTATTCATCTCACAACCCATTTAATGAAAAACAGTGAAGTCTATGAAATTATTTATAAATTTTATAAAAACAAAAATAATGATTGGTTAATTTATGATGTCGATATTTTAGGCGTTAGTATTATCCAAACGTATCGTACACAGTTTGCAGATATTCTAACCAAAGAGCCATTTGAAAAATTGCTTGAAAAGCTTAAGCAGCCTGACGAAGAAACACCAAAGAAGCAGTAAATAGCCATTTCACTGCTTCTAAAATATATTAAGCGTTAATTTTTTCTTTAATAATTCTTGCTTTTTGTGCAATGAGAGAAATTTTTTCTGAAGCACTTAGACTTTCATTTAATAAAATTTCAACAAAAGCACTTCCTACAATTACACCATCTGCGCCACGGACACGCTCTTTTGCCGTTTTTTCATTTACTCCAAAACCAACGAATAATGGCGTTTGACTTTGCTCTTTAATAACATGTATCGTTTGGGTTAAATCTTCACTTACTTGCGAACCCGTAATACCTGCATATGCCACTAAATAGATAAAGCCTTTAGCTTCTTTTACAAGCTGTGCAATTCTCTCTTTGCTATCAGTTGGGGCGACAAAACTTACCATAGAAAGCGCATGCTGATTCATCAAAGAGAGATAAGGCAATGCCTCTTCGTGTGGTAAATCTGGAATAATAAACCCTTTCACACCCAAATCAGTTGCTTTTTGGGCAAAAAACTCTACCCCTTTGTGATAGAAAGGATTAAAATATCCCATCCAATACGTTTCAATTTGAGGGGCAACTGTTGCAGAAATTTCAAAAAGAGTCTCCATTTTAAAACCATTTTGCAACGAGCGCAAATTAGCAAGTTCAATAATAGGACCATCTGCAACAGGATCTGAAAAAGGAATACCTAATTCTAATTTATCAACACCTGCTTCTTTTAAAGCAGAAACCAAATCTAACGAAAAATTTTTGTCGGGAAACCCCGCTGTAATATAGGCAATTAATTGCTTCACGCTTTCTCCAACGTATGAGGTACTTTAATAATCAGAGGATTAAGAACTGTAAAAAAGGAAGCATCTGTTTCGACATCTTTACGGTATTTTTCAAATTGATCACTCACCAAAAGCAACCAATCGATAAAAGGTTCACTTGCAGGACCTTGCAACATGCGTGCTTCTTCCACAATATCTTCACACAATGCTGCAAGCTTGATAATAGGATCGAGTTTTAGAAAACCTGCTGCAGATTTCATATTGTGAAAAATACGAAACAAATCACCAATATTTTCAGGATAGCGCTCTTTTTTATTCAGTCCTATAATCAAAGGCTCCATGTTTTCACACATAATCGCATAGTGAGAAAGAAAATCTCCGACAATTTCGATGTCAAAATCAACTTCTAATTGTTTCAGAATACCCATCTTGCATACCTCCGAAGTGGCTCATTGTACCATGTTTAATCTAAAATTTTCTTGTCCTAAAATAGGGTATAATGAGCCCATGAAAACAATCACATCCATTCAACAACACAAAGGGAAAACACCCCTGACCGTCATAACAGCGTATGATGCTCTTTTTGCTTCACTCTTCAATCAAAAAGTAGACATCATCTTAGTTGGCGATAGCCTTAATATGAGCTTTAATGCTAAACCAGATACCCTCTCTGCCAGCATGGAAGTGATGTTGTACCATACCAAAGCCGTGTGTGCAGGTGCCAAAGAGACTTTTATTGTCTGCGATATGCCTTTTGGAACCTATACGGATGAAAAAACTGCCTTACACAATGCTTCGCTTGTTTACGCTCAAACCAATGCCCATGCCGTTAAAATCGAAGGTGGTGTAAATCGTGCGCATATCATTCAAGCGCTCACACAAAACTCTATCGCCGTAATGGGGCATATTGGTCTCATGCCTCAATACGTACGCAGTGAGGGAGGCTACAAAGTCAGAGGTCGCAGTGAAGAGGATATTTTAACGCTGATTGAAGATGCTAAAGCCGTTGAGAAAGCGGGCGCTTTTAGCCTCGTGATTGAAGGGGTTGTGGAAGAGGCAGCTAAGCGTATCTCTGAGGCAATTTCCATTCCCACCATTGGCATAGGTGCTGGAAAATATACCGATGGGCAGGTCTTAGTTTGGAGTGATATGCTAGGCTTTTTTCAAGCCTTTAAACCCAAATTTGTTAAGCGCTATTTAGAAGGGGCAAATCTTGTGCAAGCAGCACTTGAGTGCTATGTTAAAGAGGTAGAAACACGTCAATTCCCAACCCCTGAATACACCTACCAAAAGTGAGAGAATGGAACGCATTGTAGAAATCGAAAAAGTCTCTTTTGAGAGCGAATACGAAAAAAAGCCTTCGCCCTACTTCTTTTGAAGATTATATTGGGCAAGAAAAGATAAAGAAAAATTTGAATGTTTTTATTAAAGCAGCCCAAAAACGCTTAGAATGTTTAGACCACATTCTCTTTTTTGGACCTCCTGGTCTTGGTAAAACGACTTTAGCACATATTATCTCCAATGAAATGAATGCGAACATTAAAATTACGGCTGCTCCTATGATTGAAAAAAGTGGGGATTTAGCAGCTATTTTAACCAATCTTCAAGAGGGAGATATTTTATTTATTGATGAAATTCATAGACTCTCTCCTGCCATTGAGGAAATTCTCTATCCTGCTATGGAAGATTTTCGTTTGGATATTATCATCGGCTCAGGGCCCGCGGCACAGACCATTAAAATCGACCTACCTCGTTTTACGCTCATTGGGGCGACCACACGTGCGGGAATGATTAGCTCTCCACTACGTGATCGTTTTGGAATGCATTTTCGCTTGCAATTTTATACCAAAGAAGAGCTTGCTTTAATTATTACCAAAGCATCGCATAAACTCGAAAAAATGTGTCTTCAAGACGCTGCAGTTGAAATGGCAAGACGCTCACGTGGCACACCTCGTATTGCATTACGCTTATTAAAACGTATTCGTGATTATGCGGATGTGGTGGATGAAGAGCAAATTAATAAAGAACGCGCACAATATGGCTTAAATGAGCTAGGTGTGAATGATTTGGGCTTTGATGAATTGGATTTAAAATATTTAGAACTCTTATTGAAAACCAAAGGTCGTCCTTTGGGACTAAGTACCATTGCTGCAGCTTTGAGTGAAGATGAGGGAACGATTGAGGATGTGATAGAGCCTTATTTGCTTGCTAACAGCTACATTGAACGCACCGCTCGTGGACGCATAGCAAGCCCTAAAACGTATGAGCTCTTTCGTCTCACCCCACCCACATTGCAAAGCACACTCTTTGAGGACAACGCATGAACGAACACCGCTTTTTTTTAACCGCTATTTTTTTTAGTGGTTTTAGTCTCTTTATTGAAACTGTACCAACCTTTTTTAATGATTATTGCTATTGCTTCTTTGCTTGCAATGGCAACCTATACCATTAATTTTAAACTCTATAAACTCACTAAAAATAGACATATTGCTGCTATTCTTTCAACATCCTTGCTCTCTTTGCTTCTTTTTGGACCCTTGATTTATTCACTCACATCTATTGGAGCCATTGTTAATAATTTTGACTTTGCGATGATTGAAAAGGTACAGCACTATCTTAAAACACTCGATTATCAACTCCCTGCTCCCTTTGCCTTTATGCAATCCTCTTTGGATGAGTTTATTAGCAGTCTCAATATTGCTCAAATGTCAAGCGCAGCACTCTCGTATTTAGGCTCTTTAGGCAAAAACAGTGCGGGATTTTTAAAAGATATGCTCCTCATTGTTGTCTTTTTCTTTTTTGCGCTTTTAAATGGCAAAGATTTGATTGATTACATCAAAAGTGTGATGCCCCTTGGCGCACAAGAGGTTAACATGGTCTTTGCAGAAGTAACCAGTGTAATGAGTGTGGTGTTGTACTCTATTTTATTTAGTGCTATTTTTCAAGGAATGCTTTTCTCATTCATCGGTATGTATTTTGGCTACGATGGATTGTTATTGGGTATTTTTTACGGCTTTGCCTCTTTGATTCCCGTGATTGGCGGAGCGCTTATGTGGATTCCTCTGTGTGCCCTTGAAATTGCGCACGGTAATACGACTTCGGCTATTATTATTGCGCTTTTATTCGATTGTTGTTATTTCTATTGTCGCTGATACGTTTATCAAGCCTCTTATTATTAAATATATCAACGATAAAATGGTTAAAACACCCACTATGGTTAATGAACTTTTGATTTTCTTTGCTATTTTTGCGGGACTTACGACGTTTGGCTTTTGGGGAATGATATTAGGGCCTGCGATTACAACGCTTTTTATTTCACTCTTAAAACTCTATAAACTGCTCAAAGAAAAGAGTTACATGTAAAGAGGTTGCACATTTAAGCAAACTCAAAATCTTTACATGTAAATGAAGAAAACCTTATAAAACCTCTTTTTGTAAAGCGGTTATGGTTGAAATAATCTCTTGATGATGGGCTTTTTTCTCTTCTAAAAAGGAAACTTTTTCCTCTTTTAGGCGTGTAAATTGGCTCACCAAACGATCATAGTCTTTATTTAAAAAGGTGTGCTTTGTGTTCATCATATTCTCAAGCTCATAGAGATGAAATGAGGTGCGAAGTCTCTCTTTAATCTCATCTAGTTTGGGCTGATACAACGAAAACTTCGTAGGGTTTTCTTCGTAGAGTTTACGTGATTTTTCAATTTTATTTTCCAAAAATGCGACACACACTTCGGTCGCATTTTGGTAGTTAAAGCTCACCGCACTGGAGAGGTGGTTAAACTCAGAGCTTATTTTGGCATACGAGCTTGCAATTTCATCGCTAAACGCTTTCAAAATGGTCTCGTACGCTTTAGAGGCAAAACGACGCATGTTGGCAAACTCAATGTCTGAGTGAATCTCCTCACTCTTTCGAATCACCTCATAAGGTGCTTGCCACGCTAAGATTCCTGCTTCAAACGAGCGGTACACTTGCGCATTTTTTTCATTGACTTCGTTTTGAATATCTCCTAGATTACGCACGTATTGTTTGAACATTTTGCCGATTAAATTCTCTTCATAAAAAAGGCTTTTATAAATTAAATCCGAGTTGATTTTTGGCGCTTGGTACTCAAAGGGAAGGTAATGAACACTCTTTTTGAGCAATCCCCCTTTTTGAGCCTCGTACCGTACCAATTTTTCGGTCGTTATTTGGTTAAAAATGGCATCGGCAATGGTATCAATAATTTGCTCAATACGCATAAATGCACTCTTTAAGTCATGGGAAAATTTACTCTTAAGCTCTGTAAAAAGTCCCTTTGCTTCTGCTTCAAAACGGACAATCTCTTCTAAAAGCTCATCGTAAATGGCTACAAAAAGCTCGTGTTGAGCAATGAGTTTAGCGGTAATATCCCTAATCTCTTTAGTAATAGCAAACTCTTTGGATTGGGTTGATTTGGGTTGAATTTCACTTCGAATAAACTCTAAGACTTTATCGATGTTTGAATCTTCTAACAGTTTTAAATTTTCACTCAAATCACTTTGAACAATGGTATCCAACTCTTTTTGATATGCCCTAAAATCACTCTCGATCACTTTAAAATCAAGCGTTTCAGAACCCTCTTTAAGCTTTACATGTAATCACTGATAAACGCATCCAAACACTCTTGCATCATCACTTTTTTATCATGGCTACGTGACTCTAATGCTTGGCGCGCAGAGATAGGAATGACATCGCTAAAGAATTTTTGAAAAGCACTTTTGACATAATGGGTTGTCTCTTCGACTTGTTCAGGGGTAAATTTATCTTTTTGGTTTAAGACACACAACGATTTGTTTTGATACTTGCCTAAATACTCCTCTAAGACCTGAAGTTCACTCATTTTACCGGCATTATCAATCAGCGTTAACCAAATGATGCCATCAACCTCTTTAAGCACCTTCTCTGTCGTTTGCGTATCGCTAGCCGCTTGAGAGTTAAGACCTGGCGTATCAACAAAGACAACATCTTTTAAGATATTCAAGGGTGCGTATAAAACCAAATACGCTATATCCTCCACAGAGCCTCTTTGGTCGGTAAAGTGGGAAATATTACTAATATCATGGTACTCATCTCGCCCATCTTTATAGCGCACACGAATTCTAAACGCTTCGCCATAACGAATGTAATTCACTTTAGAGGTCACAGGCGTAATGCCTGTGGGTAAAATACTCTTAGCGAGCAAGGCATTTAAAAAGGTTGATTTTCCACTGGAAAACTGCCCCGTAATCGCCACTTTCATTGGCTCTTCAGAGCGCATTTGCAGACGATCTAGCGCTTTTTTGAGTTGGATAGAGGGATGTTGATTTTCCTCTAAAAGCACATACTGTACTTTTTTTAAGTGCTCCCAAAAGTGTTGCGTCAAACGTGGGAACAGCTTTTAAGAAATTTGCTTTATAAGCGTTTGCAAAGTTTTCTAAAAGACTCATTTGGACTCCTTTAGTGTGCGTAAGTCATCTAAAACAATACCCATCACACGCTCTTTCTCTTTAATCTCAAGCATACGTGCTTCACGGTTTTGCGTTGCATCTTTCATTTGACGCATCGCATGTTCAAGCAGCACCTCCTCGCCTAAAAAAACGCTCTTCAATGGCAGAAGCTGGGGCTTGAATCAATGTTGAGAAGGAGTCTAAAAGCGTTTCATTAATACTTTGTAATTTCTCTTGCATCATCTCTTTAATGCTTAAAAACTCTTCGCTAAAGAGCGCATCTAGGCTCATATTAAGCGAACTAAAGTCATTTTTGCCCTGTTTTTTAATAGCATCGTTCACACCTGCAATCACAACAGAACTGTTTTTAAAGAGTAAAATAGAGCCCAAATGCTCTTCACAAAAGGCTTTGGCATCAAAGGTGTGCTCCCTTGTATCGCTCTTAAATTCACCGTACTTTGCATCCATATACTCTAAAGCACTTTGCATCTTCTTTTGAAACTCATAGCGATAATCCCGCACCAAATCGACCATGCCATCTTTCATTGCCGTTTCAATCATTGAAGCGATACGCTCCTCTTTAGGCAATCTTTTATGCTTACTCATTTCATAACTCACATCATCACTAATGCGGCGCTTGAGGACATTTTGCAAGGTGCTTAAGCGATTGCTCGCAAACGTTTGCAAGGTGGTAAAGTAGTTACGCATCTCCTCTTTGCTTTGAGAAACACTGCTTTTAATCTGCTCTAAAAAATGCATCATTGCTTTTTTATCGTCTTGATGTTTGGCGTACGCTTGCTCAATCTCCTCATTGGAGAGATTTAAGAGTTGAAACTCTTGCTCAAAACTACGTAGCGATTCTTCAATAATGGATTCAATCTCTTTTTGATTGGAAGCAATAATGAGATTTGCTTTTTGACTGTTGCTACCAAAGAGCACCTCTTCAAGGTAAGCCTCCACTAACGGTAAGCCTGTTTTTTGCATATCATAACCTAACGCCAAAGCCTCTTGCTTTCGCCCTAATTTGTGCATTAACGCTAGTTTTCCAGCAATAGGAATAAAAACAATTTTAGCAATAATCTCGTCGAGTTTTGAGCTTTTATTTTGCTCCCTCAAACGTGCTTCAATACTACGTTTGGTGTAGGCAATGACCTCTTGTAGCTCTTTTTCTTTAATGGCATCAATACGGGTAATCACCACCAACAAACGAGCAACATTACGGTACAAAAGCGCATCAATAATAAAATCAACATCTTTTTGCGTTGCCGCTTGGGCAGCGTTCATTAAGTGAATCATCAAATCACATTCACTTAAATACTCTAAGGTAATCTCTTCACGCTGAATGACAGGATCATCTAAACCAGGAGTATCGACAATTTGCACACCCTCTTGCACAAATTTAAGGTCAGTATAGAGTTCAACGCTTTTGACCAAATTGCACTTTTTATCGGAGTGTTTTGCCGAGGTATAAAGGGCTAAATCTTTGACTGAGATACGCTCACTCTCTCCTTTTTCACTCACTAAGGTGTTAAAGTTCTCTCCAAAATGCGCTTTACTCTCTTTCACAAAGGCTTCAAGGCTTTTGAGTGTTTGTGAGCCTTTTT
>JAJOKG010000043.1:0-13323 GCA_021206415.1 Sulfurospirillum sp.
TTTTTACCCTTTTAATTGCCTTTTTGTATAAAAACTTTATCAAAATTAAATTTTTTATCTCATGGTGGGCGTTTGTGTTCCCTTTAGCAGCGATGGGGATTAGTGCGATGGTCATGTACGCACATACAAAAGACTTTTTCTTACTCTGCCTCTCTTATACTATGGTAGGTGTTACAACGGCTGTCATTGCAGTGGTACTTTATCAAACCCTGATTCATATGCAAAAAGGTGAAATTTGTATTCAAGAATAAACTAAATGCTTTTACATGTAAAAAGGGAAAGCGTGATTATTCACATGGATTTGGACTGTTTTTTTGTCTCTGCTGAGCGAACCAGAAGCCCTTTTTTAAAAGGTAAACCTGTGGTGGTTTGTAAAAGTGGCGATACGAAAATTTTTAGCCGTGAAGTCACCTCGTCACTCCTGAGCGAATCGGTGGGTGGATTTCATGGGTTGATTCAGCATCAAAAATCCTTTAAAGGTTTTGATACAGAGGCATGGAAGAAGGAGTTTGTGGACGAAAATGGGCGTATTCATGGCATTGTGATTGCGAAAAGTTACGAGGCAAAACACTTGGGTATTCAAACAGGGATGCGTTTGAGTGAGGCGATTTTGCGGTGTCCAAATCTTCTCATTGTCCCCAGTGACCATCTCTTTTACCAACAATGCTCCCTCTTACTGAAAGCCTTTTTACAAAAGCGTATACCCCTTTTGGAGCAGTACAGCATTGATGAATTTTGGGGCGATTTAAAAGGGTGGGTGCGGGATGAGCAGAGTTATGACTTTATGAAAGCGTTACAAAAAGAGGTCTTAGAGCGTTTTGATTTACCTCTCTCTATTGGGGCTTCTAGTTCCAAGTGGATTGCTAAACTTGCCACCGATTTTAATAAGCCCTATGGTTTAACGCTTGTTCCCAAAGAGAAAATCACCTCCTTTGTAGCACCCATGCCCGTTGCCTCTTTCCCTGGCATTGGTAAGGTGTTGCAAAAAAAATTTGCTTCGTATGCGATTCGTACCTTAGGTGAGGTTTTAGAACATGAAAAATTAGTGGCGGGGTTTGGAAAAATAGGAAGGGATTTAATCGCACGGCTTCGTGGGGAAGATAATGAGCCTGTGGTGGCAAATCGCAACCGTCACTCCATTGGTATTTCACGTCATTTTTTGGTAATTCATGCACGAAAAGAGGTGTTGCGTCGCTTTATTATTCTCTCTCGCCATCTCTCCTACACCATTGAAAAGCTCGCCCTTCAGCCGACCACATACACGTTGGCTTTACGTTACGAAACAGGGGTTAGGGTGCATACTTCTCAAACCCTTGATAGAGCCTTTAGCGAAGTGCTTTATCGAAACTGGGTGACACAAACGCTTCAAAGCCTCGATGCACACACGCATTATGGGATTACGCACATCAGTTTAAGTCTCAGCAACTTTCTCTCGTCAACGCAGACCAAAACCTTTTCGCTTTTACATGTAAACACCGATGAAAAAGCCAAACGTTTAAGTGAGAAACTCACCCAGCTTCGCGACAAGTACGGTATAGACATTGTGCGAAGCGGGGTAGAAAAAAACTATTAGGCGCCAAAGCGTTTTGAAAGAGTCTCAAAAAGCTCTTTATGGTCACAATAGATGAGTAAAAGGTCATTGGCTTGAAAGAGGGTTGAACCTGTGGGTTTGAGACTTTTGCCTTGCCTATCGATGAGAACAATTAAAAACTCAGAGGGTAAATCAAGCTCAGCCAATGATTTTCCAATGACTTCTGCACTTTCGCTGACATAGAGTTGTCGCATGGCGTGGTAAAAAAGAGGTGATGCAGGCATTACATCTGTTGATGCAGTCGTTTCCAAAGAAGGCTCTTCCACCCCTAAAAAACGTGCCATCCACGGAAGAGACATGCCTTGCATGAGCAGTGAAATGAGCACGACCAAAAAGACCGTGTTAAAAATCATGGAGGCGTGTTCGATGTTTTGTAAAAAAGGGTATGTCGCTAAGACAATGGGCACAGCACCCCGTAGCCCAACCCATGAGATAAAGAGTTTCTCTTTGAGATTTAAAACAGAGCCTATCAGTGTTAAA
The DNA here is from genome assembly GCA_021206415.1 of Sulfurospirillum sp. Lineage (GTDB taxonomy): Bacteria > Campylobacterota > Campylobacteria > Campylobacterales > Sulfurospirillaceae > Sulfurospirillum. The sequence goes on from JAJOKG010000043.1 coordinate 2,072, forward strand.
AAAAACACCCAAAGGGCGTGCTATAAATGCTAACCATAGTGCAAGCACCACACTTTGCCATGCAATATTTGGTAGTTCGGAAGGAAAAACAAGTAATCCTAGGGTAAGAAAGACCCAAAATTTGCATAATCCATGCTAAGCCATCGTGAAAGCCGACCAGATTTTTTTTATGGGTAAACTCTTTTGAATTTGCAGCAATCTCTGCAATATAAACCGCTAAAAAGCCATTGCCTCCTAGCATGACGGTGCCCCCAAAAAGCAGTAAAATCCATGCAATGCTAAAGACAGGATAGAGTCCATAATAGCCTAAATGGAGTCTGTTGAGTACATGAGGCAGAAGAAAACCAAAGAGATAACCCAAAACGCTCCAATGAGAAATTGAAGGAAAAAAGAGAAAATGAGTTCTGAAACAAAGAGTCCATGTGGCATCGCAATGAGTTGAAGCAACGTCAGGGTGAGAAAAATGGCCATGGGATCGTTGCTTCCTGATTCAAGCTCTAATAAAGGGGCTAAAGGTCGTTTAAGTGAAATGCCCTTCGCTCGTAAAATAGCAAAGACCGCCGCTGCATCGGTTGAGGAGACAATTGCCCCCACAAGGAGCGATTCTAATGTATTAAAATGAAAAAGATAATGTGCACACAATGCAGTAAGAAGGGCGGTGAGAGCCACTCCAAAAGTTGAGAGCAGTAGCCCCTCTTTAATGACAGGCTTAACGACCTTCCATGAGGTGTCAATACCTCCACCAAAAAGAATGAAAATAAGTGCGATGGTTCCAATACTTTGGGCTAAGTTAGGGTTATCAAAATGAATACCTAAAATGCCATCGGAGCCTGCAAGCATACCAAGACCTAAGAAAATAAAAAGGGTAGGAATGCCGAATTTATCGGAAATTTTACTTGAGAGCACACTGACTAGCATTAAAAAGGCAATGATAACAATGTACCACTCCAGATTTTCAATCACCATGGTGTACCTTGTTTGTGTGGTGAATTTTATAAATAAGCACATCGTTTTTCGATTTTTCTAACAGGTCGAAAGCAAAAAAACTAATGTTCCCTGTAGTGTGAATGGCAACAAGGTCTGCGTTTAAATCTTTATGATTCTCCTCAAAACGCTCTGAGCTTAAAAGCTCTTTGCGCACGATAGGTACGAGTTGTTTTAGAGGAATCTTCAGGGTCTTCATAAAGAGATTGAGCTGTGTTTCTGCTGCATGTCTACTCTCTTCGTGAAAATTCATGATTTCAAGCTCATTAAAGCCATACATGCCCAGTCGAAATTCAAAAGGAACGCTGTAAAGGTGCAGTAACAGCAAAAGCGCATCGGGGAAAAGCTCGGCAATGTGGTGTATCATCACCGCAGAATCTTTCGATAAATCCGTTGGAATTAAGATGGTGAGATAGTTGTGAATTTCATGGCTTTTTGTGACAAAAACAGGCATGGAAGATTTTTTAATAATCGCTTTGGTATCAGAACCAACAAAAATCGCCTCAAGAGGATGCTTCTCTTTGTTATCACCTATCATGAGCATGTTTGCACCGATGGTATTGGCGACAACGTTAATGCTCTTCTCGACCTCTCCCTCAACGCAATAAAAATGTTTTTTCTCAAGTATTGGGCAGTAGGTGTGTGCAATTTCCCAGCAACGCTCTTTGACCTCTTCTAATGATTTGCTTTTTTGAAAAAAATTGGTCTCAAGAATATGAACAACATGAAGGGTTGCATGAAATTTTCTCTGCAAAATGAAGGGCTTTTTTAAGAAGCACCTCACTGCCTTGTGAAAAGTCTGTTGCCACTAAAAGTGTGAAATTTTGCATATGCGCTCCTTTGTTGTAGATTGGATTGAAAGGGTGTGCAGGTATGTTTTATTATAACTTTTTTGCGAAGGGATGTCAATTTCAAATCACCTATTTTAGGCTTTAGAGAAGTTTAAAACGAGAGGAAGTCTTCTTAATTTTTTGCTTTACATGTAATTCTAATACTTGGTGTGGTGGATTTGTTTGCCAATATTTTATTTGATTTGGCACTCTTTTTTACCCTTTTAATTGCCTTTTTGTATAAAAACTTTATCAAAATTAAATTTTTTATCTCATGGTGGGCGTTTGTGTTCCCTTTAGCAGCGATGGGGATTAGTGCGATGGTCATGTACGCACATACCAAAGACTTTTTCTTACTCTGCCTCTCTTATACTATGGTAGGTGTTACAACGGCTGTCATTGCAGTGGTACTTTATCAGACCTTGATTCATATGCAAAAAGGTGAAATTTGTATTCAAGAATAAACTAAATGCTTTTACATGTAAAAAGACAATGTTACCTTTTGTCTTTTTACATCTCTCTTTTTTGTTACTTTTCTTCACATATTCTCCCATTAAAAAAAATTAAATTTACAAATCGAAACAAAAAGTCTTTTTTATGTCTTAGGGGTTTATTAGAATCTTTTAACAAATCAGATCAAAAGGAATAACATTATTATGGAACACATAGATAAACCTGCATACAAACTGATTACCATTGCTTTCGTATTGGGGTTTGTAGGCTATGGTCTTGCGCTTTTAGGATTTAAACCATTGCATGCTACGATGATTGGTGTACTTGTTTTTCTCGTTGCTCTTTGGACAAATGAAGGATTGCCTGTAGGAGTTGTCTCTTTACTCCCTATTATTCTCTTTCCCGCATTTAAGCTTCTTCCCACAGCAGCAACCACAACCAATTACTCTAACCCTATTATTTACCTTTTTCTAGGTGGGTTTTTGCTGGCAATTGCCACAGAAAAAACAGGACTTCATAAAGTCATTGCTCAAAAGATTTTAACCGTATTCCCAACGACACCTCGTGGGGTTATCTTCTCATTGGCAATTACCTCAGGACTTTTAAGCTCCATTCTCTCTAACACCACTACCGCACTTTTGCTTATTCCTATTGCCTCATTTTTGAGTTCACATAAAATTCTCCAGGTGCGTTTTATTTTAGCGATTGCGTATGGTGCAAGCATTGGTGGTATTATTACCCCTGTGGGAACACCTCCGAATATGCTCCTTTTAGGCTTTATGGAAAACAATGGTATGGAGATGATTCCTTTTGTAAAATGGATGATGTTAGTCACTCCTGTGGCATTTTTAATGATTGTATTTGCCTCATTTTTTTCTCTCTTATGGCTTGCACAATGTAGGACATATTGAAGAAATCGAAGAAAAACATAAAATCACCAAAGATCAAAAACGCCTTTTATGGATTCTTATTTCCCTGATTGCGCTATTGTTCGTGAACTCTCCTATTAAGCCTTATTATGATGGATTAGGTTTGGATGAGCGCATTATTTTACTCAGTTACGGTTTATTGATGTTTTTACCAAAAGTGGGCGTTCTAAAATGGGAAGACAGCAAAAAAATACCGTTTGATATTATGTTCCTCTTTGGTGCAGGATTTGCCATTGCTGGTGCATTTTCTAAAACAGGATTGGCCGGTGAGATTGCGAATAAATTGATGCTCGTTGCTGATTTTTCACCGTGGCTCATTTTGCTCATTGTCGCAGCTCTTGTAACATTTACCACAGAAATTACCAGCAATACTGCTTTGATTTCCATTATGCTTCCTATCATTTTCTCCCTCTCTCAAGCGGTGGGTGCGGATACACAGCTTCTCATGATGGCAGCTACCATTGTGCGAGTTACGCTTTTATGCTTCCTATTGCCACGCCACCTAATGCTATTGCGATGAGTACGGGCATGGTAAGTGTTTCATTTATGGCAAAAATTGGATTTGTACTTAACATTGTAGGTATTCTTTTAATTGTATTTGCAGCAGAATTTTACTGGAAATTTTTCCTCTAAGACATTTTACATGTAAGGATTTCTCCTTACATGTAAAAGAGTGGTTTCTCTTCTTTTTCAAATACCTCAGCGATAATCGCACTGTAACTAAGCCCCTCATCGTGAAGTTCTTGCAACAGTTTTGGCGCATCCTTTTGTGAAACTGCCATCAAAAGTCCCCCAGAAGTTTGCGCATCGTAGAGTAAAATTTCATCTTTATGGGGCACTTTAGCATCTACGTACATACTCACATACGCTTTATTGTTGTACGCACCCGCAGGGATAATCCCCATATCTGCCATCGCCTTTGCCTCTTCAAGAATAGGAATCTCTTTAAGCCAAAACCCAATGCTGACTCGATGAAAACTCATCTCATATGCATGTCCAAAAAGCCCAAACCCTGTAATGTCCGTACACGCACTCACATCGTATTTTTGCATAATGCGTGAAGCTTTATGATTGAGTGTGGCTAAAATAGAGGCTACTTTTTCCACCACAGAACTCTCAAGCATATCCGCTTTAATGGACGTGGTTAAAACACCCATTCCCAAAGGTTTCGTTAAAATAAGCACATCCCCCACACGAGGCGTATTGTTGCGGTAAATTTTTAACGGATGAACAAAACCCGTGACACTCATGCCATAGGTCATCTCAGGCGCTTCTATCGTATGCCCCCCAATAATCACACCACCGCACTCATTGACTTTACTCTGTCCACCTGCAAGGATTTCTTTGAGCACACTTCGAGGCTGATGACAGCCATCAAACCCTACAATATTCATCGCCGTAGCCACTTCCCCACCCATGGCAAAGACATCGCTTAGCGAATTGGCCGCTGCAATTTGTCCATAAACAAAAGGGTCATCCACCACAGGGGTAATAATATCTACCGTTTGAACAAGGGCTCTTCCTTCATCCAAATAATAGACACTCGCATCATCACTCTCATCCATTCCAACCAGTACTTTCTCGTGCGTGCAGTTTAAGCCACCTATCGCTTCTGTGAGGTCTCCCGGACCCAGCTTGGCAGCACAACCCGCAGCTTTGACGTACTTGGTCAATTTTGCTTCGTTGTTCATTGTATACCTTAATTTCAACTTCTTGAATATAAAATATTCAAGAAGTCATGTGAACCTTCCGCTTGGGAAAACTTATCATAGTTTGAAAAGCTTTACTTTGAAAGCGTTTTATAATGATATCGTTCCTTCTCCACCAAAAAGCATCTCTAAGGTGCCATAGGCATTACCGATTTTTCCAACCTTCAATTTATCCATCACCCCATAAAATTCTAAACAAACCCCACACGAATAGATCTCAACGCCTTTTGCTTCAAGTGCTTTTAAGACCTCCATAATGGGCGAATTCTCTTCCGCAGACGTCAAATAAACAGCGGTGTTCACACAAATAATACGTTTAGGAATTTTAGGCAGTTCCAGTGCAGATTTTAAAAAGCCCACGACGAGTTTTTCACCCAGTTCGCCCTCACCTACGGTATGACTTTTCAAAAACAAGGTTTTATCTAAGAAGGCATCATCGTTACTCGTGGCAATAATCTGACATGCGAAGCCTTTGATGATAGAAATAAGCGTTTTACCCTCTTCTAAACTCTCTAAACGTGTTTCAAAGCCACCATTTTGGGCAAAACGTACTACATTTTCTCGTGCGGCAATATTATCTACAACGACTTCTAAAATCGAATCATTAGGTAAACTTTCCAATGCTTTTTTGGTTTGTAATACAGGCTCAGGACACGCTAAGCCACTGCAATCAATTTTCATGAATTTCCTTTTGTAAGTAAATACTGTTTGTCTAAACCTTAGACCTTTTAACGCGAGTGAGTGGAGTAATAAACCACTCTTATTTTTGATTCATCGTCTTTTCAACCCATTTTTGAGCGGCATCAACACTCTCAAAGGTGTGACTTTTAGCCACTTGGACTTGACCTTCGTAAAAACGAACACGAATACCATCTTGAACTTCATCTATCTTAATACGTGTAATACGCTCAGCATTAAGATACACTCTATCATTAATTTTACAAACATATAAAACTCCTTTTCCTTAATAAGATTTTATTTTAGCACGATTTTTGTAAAAGATTCTTCTACATGATTAACGCAATTTATTATTGACAAACCTCACGGTTAAAAAAAACCATAATAGAAAGAATAATCATCACCGCTGCCACAGGGGCGGAGTAACTAAGCCCAAAACTGGTAAATCTATCGTAAATAAGCACGGGCGCTGTCATAGGATGATAGACCAAAATCACCACCGCACCAAACTCACCCAAACCTCGTCCCCACATCATCAAACACCCATTGACAATATCTTTTTTCGCATTGGGTAAAGAGATAGCCAAAAAGACTTTAAGAGGACTAGCCCCTAGGGTGCGTGCTACTTTTTCAAGTTTGACATCCACCTTTTTAAACCCCTCTTTCGCTCCATTTATCAAAAATGTAGCAGAGAGGAACATCATCGCTATCATAATGCCCGCTTCTGTGCCAATAAACTTAATGCCAAAAAGATCAAAAAAGCTTCCCAATGAACCATGTCCAAAAGCAACTAAAAGTGCAATACCCGCTGCCGTATGAGGAATCATAATAGGAATATCAACCAAGGTTTCCAAAAAAGAACGCCCTATAAATTCATGCCTTGCGATTAAATAAGCTAAAGGAAGCCCCGTAACCAAAGCAAAAAGTGTTGCAAACAAAGAGACTTTCATGGTCAGCCAAATAGAAGAAGAGACATCCGCTTCTTTGAGGGTTTTAAGAAGCGTAGCGGGATCATTGCCTATCATCATCTTAAATAAAGGAAGGGTTAAAAAAAGCAACATAATTGCGCCCAAAAAAACTAAAAATGTTGTAAACCAGTAGCGTTTCATAGGTAGCACACATCCTTTTTATTAAATCCAATATAGATCGTTTCACCACGATTAATGGCACATCCTTCATGCTCACGTTTCAACACTTTGACGAAAAATTGCTCTTTTCCTATCGTAACAAAAAGTTTAAATGATCCACTATTCCCATACATTCATCCAATTTTCCTTCAAAACAATAATCACACTTTGGATTGTTTTCTTTAGAAACTAAAATAGCATTGGGATCAATCGAAAAAAGCTGAGCAGAATCTTCACCCAATAATGATGATGAAAAAATATTTTTAAACCCTAAAAATTCCGCTACTTTCAAAGAGCTTGGATGCGAGAGAACCTCATTGGCGCATCCTACTTGTTGTACCTTTCCATCCATCACAATAGCAATGCGATCTGCTAAATAAGAAGCTTCTCTAAAATTGTGCGTTACATGTAATGTTGTAAGATGATAACGTCTGTGCATCTCTTTGAGAAATTTCATAATCGCATTACGAAAAGTAGGATCAATGGCACTTAAAGGCTCATCTAAAAGTAAAATTTTAGGACGAGAAAAGAGTGCACGAGCAATCGCAATGCGTTGCTTTTCGCCTCCTGAGAGATTATCAATACGTCTATCTAGCAATTTTTCTAAACCTAAGAAATCCACCAAATCGTTAAACAAAGAGTCTGCATCTTCAATAAACTTATAACGTCCTGCAAAACGGATATTTTCTCTTACGCTTAAATTTGGAAAAAGTGCAAAATCTTGATAGACAAAGCCGACTGAGCGCTCTTCGGGAGCCATATTTGTAATGTCTACTCCATTAAACAGGAGTTTCCCACCGACACCATGTAAGCCTGCAATTGATTCTAAAATAACCGTCTTTCCCGCTCCAGAGTGCCCTAAGATAACAAAATACTCACCCTCGCCTACATCAAAGCTAATATCATGAAGATGAAAAGCCCCTACATCACATGTAAGGGCTTGAAGGGAGAAAAAACTCATTTGCTTCCCAAAATAGAGCTATCGCCTGTAATCACAGGAGGGTTCATCGCATCTTGTCCATTCTTCTTCATAATCGCTTGTCCTTCAGCGGAGAGCACAAAGTTGACAAACGCCACCGCACCTGCTTTGTTAGCGGGGGATTTATCATTTTGAAACACACTCAAACCATATACCATTGGAGCACCCACTTGCTTGACCACTTCACCTGGTTTTTTACCATCAATGTTAAACGAAACTGATTTGTAAAAATCTTCAAATTTCGCATTTTTGAGATTAATCTCTTCAGGCAATGTGACATATTTGAGTTTGTGTTGGTCTGCTACGGATTTGTAAATATAAAGATAGTCATACTGATGAGACTCTAAAAGTCCTAATAAATCTGTCTCTTTAGGGCGAACAATCACTTTTTTAGCATTTTCTTCGCCAATTTCATAATGGTCACCATAACCAAAAATTTTCGCATAAAGCCCCTCTTTTTTTATAGTGCTTTTCTGCCAACATGGTGACTAACATAGAGCGATATCCACATGGATCTAAATTGGGATTGGAGTGACCCACCGTAACGCCCTCACGTAAAAAAAATATCAGCCCAGTTATTGCTGTTAATCTCTTTAGCAAATTTTGATTTTTCCGTATAGGCTAAAACCATCTCATTGGTTGCAAAGTGAGCATTAAATTTGGCATGATTAGGAATCAACATCGTATCAATCACTTGATAATCCGCACTTCCCATCACATCTGCCGCACGACCTAAATCTGTTACTTTACGTGCTGCTGCCACACTGCCACTTGGCTCTCGTTGAACATCAAACTGCGGATATTTGGTTTCAAATACTTTTTCAATCTCCGCAAATGGTACCGAAAGGCTTCCCGCATGCAACACCACAACCGGCTCTTTTGCTAACAACAAGGATGCCGCAAGCGCACTCAATACTAACAATTTATTCATACAAACTCCTTTGATAAGATATGTTACTTTCGCATATTTACACTCAAACCCTCATAAAATTCGCCGTTTAGTTTCACAAAGAAATAGTACACTACTTTAATAGCATCAAAATAGCGACTACTCTTTAAACTCTTTTTTATTACGGGGCTTTAAAAACAACTCTTTGAAACGCTCATTGGCGTAGTTTTCAATATCTTCTTGAAGCTTTCGATACTTTTCCATGTATTCACGCGCCACAGGTGTCAGTTTTGTACCCGCATCTTCACCGCCACCTTGCTTGGTTTCAACCATCACATCGTTAATATTTTTTTGCAAAATCTTAATGTGCGTCCACGCTTTTTTATAATTCATTCCAATCACTTCTGAAGCTTTGGAGATAGAACCTTCTTGCTCAATGAGCTCTAAAATCTCGGTTTTACCTTTTCCAAAAAGCAGTTCACCCTCAGCGTTTTCAATCCATGTTTTCGTTTTGACATACAAACGTGGACGTTTTTTTTCAGTAAAACACCCTAAACTACAATAGGTCACATCAATATTTTTTTCTTTGAGTGTCCCTCTGATTTTTTTAAGTCCAATGCCTCCTGCTTGCGCTCTGGCATCTTTACATGTAATACGATTTTTATCATCTAAAAAAGGACTCAAACGATTCAGTGCTTCCATATCAAAAGAACCACCCTCAACCCTACCAAATTGACCCAAATCACACGAATCAATACGAATCTCCATCGCTTTAGCTCTGTCGCCCACTTCACGGATAGGGCATTTTAACTTTGCGGCAATCTTATAGGCATCCGCACAATCAAGCTTGCCTTTTTCATTCAAATACTGCTGAATCAACGCTTCCATCTCAGACATACTTACGCCTCCACCACAATTCTTTGAGGATGACGGTAAATGTTCATCGTATCGCCTCTGACAAATCCAATCAGTGTTAAGCCAAATTTCTCTGCAATCATGAGACCCAAACAGGTTGATGCCGTTCTTGAAGCAAGAATGGGGATTTGATGCATGACTGCTTTGGCGACCATTTCAGAAGAGAGTCTACCACTCACCATTAAAAAGGCATTTTTCACATCCGCACCTGCAAGTACTGCTTTGCCCACGACTTTATCAATCGTATTGTGTTGAGCAATATCTTCGCCAATAAAATAGGTCTGCTCATCGGTGAAGAGTTTTGCCGTATGCACACAGCCTGTTTGCTCATACAAAGGACACTCGGTATAAAATTGACTCATTTCAGTGCTTAGTTTTCGACTACTGAGTCTAAAAGAACTTTGAATGACTTTTGCAGCAATCGCCTCAGGGTCAATGTTTGCCGTCATACTCTTACCGCATCCACTAATCACCACACCCTCAGCGTTTAATTTATGAATACTCTCTTCATTCACTTTCGCTTCAATCTCCACACGCATACCATCATTTAAAAGTTTAAGGGAGGTGACATCGCTGAGTTTTTCAATGATATTTTCACTCATCAAATAGCCAATCGCAAGGGCTTCTTGATCCACAGGTGTTGCCATGACTGCACCCACACGATTGCCATTGACAATCAGTTCTAGCTTGATTTCACGCACCAACGTGTCCTCTCGCTCGAATTTCTCTTTTCCTTTGATTTTTGTGATCGTAGTTTTAAAAACAGGTTCCATTTTCTCTCCTATTTAACGTCAATAAAAAAGATTGTAGCGCACTAAAGTTAATAGTACGCTACATTTTTACATGTAAGCCTAAGTAGCGTTACACTTTTCCCTGTTCTTTGAGTTTTTTTATACCAAGAACTGTGAAGAATAGCAACCTCTTCTTCTTCTTTATAGCCTGTAATCATAGAGTGAATTGCGCCTTTAATCGCAATCGCTGCCATGTAAACATGTACCATAAAAAACGTCGCAACCACCATACCCAATACATTGTGGATAATGGCAGAGATACGGAGTAAATCAATTTGACTGACCCCAAAAAATGTTGCCACAGGAGAGAGATTGCTGTTCAAGAAGAACATCAACGCTCCTGTTAAAATCATTAAAATACCACCAGGCATCGCAATCCAAAACCACGCCTTTTGACCTGCATTAAACTTACCCGCAGGAATCGGCTTTTTCTCTTTGGAGAGGTATCCGCCTACAATCATCATCCATTTGATGTCATCGGTATTAAAGATCATATCCCTAATCCATGCAATAATCATAGGAAGGACGGTAATCGCAAACACAGGTGTGGCAATTCCATGAAGGTTTTTACACACACGAACAAAGGTTCCACCTCCGAAGAAGTCTCCAAACGCCATAATAAATCCTGTTGGTACCAACACCAAAAAGGAGAGTGCCGCAAGGTTGTGCATGACTCGCATCAACAAGCTAAATGCAAAGATTTTCTTGCCATCATGCGAAAACACTTTAGGTCCAATAATCATATAGTGAATCGAACCTGCAACAGGAACTAAAAAGAGCGCAATCAAAAACCCTTTCCAAAACCACTCACGTTGGAGGTAGGTAAAAACCTCTCCAAACGCAAAGTATTTTGGAATAGCACCTAGCATCGCTGTTCCATACAAAGGGTCATCATACGTTCCTGTGCTTATGGCATATAAAGAGGTCATCGAAAGTAACAAACTGCTTAAGAGCACAAGGTACTTTTT
>JAJOKG010000043.1:13423-16340 GCA_021206415.1 Sulfurospirillum sp.
CAAAGTATTTTGGAATAGCACCTAGCATCGCTGTTCCATACAAAGGGTCATCATACGTTCCTGTGCTTATGGCATATAAAGAGGTCATCGAAAGTAACAAACTGCTTAAGAGCACAAGGTACTTTTTCATTGTGTAAGCCCTTTTCTGCTTTGTTTATTATAGGCAACATTCCAAAGATAAGAGTTGTTTGCCTCTTTACTCTCTCCACGAGCTAAAACACGTGTACGATAAAGTTCAGAAACTTTCTCAGACGTTCCAATCATCAAAGCATTGGTCGCACACATCGCCGCACAGACAGGTACTTTTCCCTCAGAGATACGGTTTTGACCATAGGTATGACGCTCTTTTTCAGAGTTGGTTTCAAGTGGACCACCTGCACACATCGTACACTTATCCATAGCGCCCTTCGCACCAAAGACACCATCTTTTGGAAACTGAGGTGCTCCAAAAGGACATGCGTACAAGCAGTATCCACATCCAATACACTTCTCTTTATCATGAAGCACAATACCATCTTCACGAATATAAAAACAATCCACAGGACACACTTGTGAACATGGAGCGTCAGAGCAGTGCATACACGCAATCGAGATAGAGGTCTCTTTGCCTTCTACACCATCATTAAGGGTTACGACCTTACGTCGTGCGATACCCACAGGGAGTTCATGCGCATTTTGGCACGAGACCACACATGCAAAACACTCAATACATCTATCTGCATCACAATAAAATTTTAGACGACTGTTGATATTTTCCATAGGGCTCTCCTTACGCTTTCTCAACACGGCATAGACCCGCATTGAACTCTGAAATTTGGGTAATCGGGTCAAATCCATAGTTTACAATGGTATTTGAACTCTCACCAATCGTATAAGGACGTGTGCCTTCTGGATAGTTCGCACTCAAATCCACACCCTGCATAACACCCGCAAAGTTGTACGGCATACAAATACGATCAGGCGTTACACTGCGGTTATAGTGTGCACGTACTTTAATCTTCGTACCATGCGGTGCATGAATCCACATCATACCTTTATCTTCAATGCCATACTTAGAAGCTAAGTCTGGGTGAATATTGGCAAACATCTCTGGAGTGATGCTTGAGAGGTACTTACTCGTTCGCTCTATCATTCCAGCCCCTGAAAGGTTGACTAGACGCATAGAAGTCATAACCGTTGGGAACTCTTTTGACCAATCTTGTTTGGTTTGCTCTGAAATATATTTTGTAGCAACCCTAAAGTTATTGTCTTGATCAGGCAATGCTGGGTATTTTTGAACCAAATCCCAACGTGGTGAGTGAATAGGCTCACGGTGTACGGGTACTGGATCAGGAAATTCCCAAACGATGGTACGTGCTCTTGCATTTCCATAACCACACACGCCATACTCACGACAATATTTTTGAATAATACCACTAAAATCCATCGCCCAACTTGGTCCCATTTGCGCTTTTTCTTCAGGACTCAAGGTGATACCAAGCACTTTTTCAATATTGGCTTTGGTAATTTGTGGATAGCCACCTTTGATTTTTTGACCTGGAAGTGTCACGGTCTCATCCGCAAGCAAATTGTCTCCATTGTGCTCTAAACCAAAACGGTTTCTAAATCCCATACCGCCTTCATTCACTGGTTTTGAAGCATCATAAAGAATCGGTGATCCTGGATGTTTTTCATCCCAACATGGCCATGGAAGTCCATAGTATTCGCCTTCCATCTCACCACGACCCTTGAGTGTCAATGGATCAAAAAGATGCCAGTTTGCTTGGTGTTTGCGCAACCTCTCTGGTGTCCAGCCTGAAAGGCCAATACTCTTAACCGTACGAGCAATCTCGCGAACCGCGTCATCTGGCCAAACAAAGTCATTTTTGTACTGAACGACATTACCGTTTTCAGCACGCATTTTCATGCCTTTAACGAACTCGTCATAGAAACCAAATTTTTTCGCGAACTCAAACATCACTTCATGATCCGCTTTGCTTTCATACAATGGCTCAACCACTTGGGTACGCCACTGGGCGGAACGGTTCGTTGCAGACAACGTTCCTTCACATTCAAACTGAGTTGCTACTGGAAGAATGTAAATACCATCTTTTCGATCGGTAATAATTGCTGCTTCATTCACAAATGGCTCAGCAACAACAAGCATATCAAGTTTATCAATCGCCTCTTTGATTTTCACTTGCTGAGACATAGAGGTAATTCCCGTTCCTTGTACCCAAAGAACACGAATAGGCGCAGAAGAAGTTGTTTTTTCTTCTTGAAGAACACCTTGCCACCATTTAGCAAGCGAGAAACCTTTGGCGTGCATCCATTTATGCTCACCCTTCGCATCAAGCTCTGGATGGAAACGGCTTTGAAGATACTCTAAACTCACACCCCATGTTTTTGCATAGTATTCCCATGCTGCTTTTCCAAGTCCATAATAGCCTGGAAGTGAGTCTGCAAGGTTTGCCATATCGGTTGCACCTTGAACGTTATCGTGTCCACGAATAATTTGACAACCACCACCTGCTTTTCCAGCATTACCTGTCACAAGCGCTAAGATTGGAAGAATTCTAGTGTTTGAACTACCCACAGAGTGTTGTGTAATTCCTAAAGACCATGCAATAGCAGCTGGTTTGGTTTTAGCATATAATTCTGCTATTTCTAGGATTTGTGCAACAGAAGCACCTGATACATTAGACGCCTCTTCAGGTGTCCATTTCGCAGCTTCGGCTCTGATTTGATCCATTGCATAAGTTCTATGCTCGATAAAATCTTTATCTTCCCAACCGTTTTTGAAGATTACATGTAAAAGTCCATAAGCAAAGGCAATATCAGTACCAGGACGAATACGTACATAAATATCTGCTTTTGCAGCACTGCGTGTAAAGATAGGATCGACTACGATCAACTTCGCGCCTCTATCTTTGGCTTG
>JAJOKG010000043.1:16440-29867 GCA_021206415.1 Sulfurospirillum sp.
GTAAAAGTCCATAAGCAAAGGCAATATCAGTACCAGGACGAATACGTACATAAATATCTGCTTTTGCAGCACTGCGTGTAAAGATAGGATCGACTACGATCAACTTCGCGCCTCTATCTTTGGCTTGCAAGAAGTGTTTAAATCCAATTGGATTAGCAACAGCGGAGTTTGCTCCGACCATCATAACTAGTTTAGAATTTGCAACAATATCACCAAAGTGATTTGTCATAGCACCGTAACCCCATGTATTTGCCGCACCGGCAACGGAAGCACTGTGTCAGATTCTAGCTACGTGATCGATATTGTTTGAGCCCCAAAACGCAGCAAACTTTCTAAAATAGTAAGACTGCTGATTGTTGAATTTTGCTGAACCCAAAAACATTGCTGTATCTGGACCATTTTCTTCTCTAATTTTTAACATTTTAGAAGAAATTTCATTTAACGCTTGTTCCCACGTTAAACGATGCCATTTACCATTCTCTTTTTTCATTGGGTATTTGATACGTTGTTTTGATTTGGTTAAATCAATTTGATCCGTACCTTTACAACAATGGCTTCCCTCACTGATTGGATGGTCATGTGCGGGTTCTTGTCTTACCCATACCCCATTTTGTACTTCAGCTTTAATACCACAACCTGCTGAACAAATCGAACAGATGGTTTTGACTGTTTTTGAGCCTGGAAATGGGTTTTTAACCTCTTCCGCACTCGCCGCTCTAATCTTCTCTTCTTTTGCAAGAAGATTCCCCGCTCCAAAACTAGCCGTTCCCAAAGCCGCCATTTTTAAAAATGAACGTCTTCCAACTTTGCTAGAGGAGAGTATTTGGGTTTCGCTTTTACTCATACACTGTCTCCTAATACTTAGTAAGTTCTCTTATAGTAGAGTTCCCACTCTTTTGTCTCTTTATACAAAATCTCTTTTTTGGGAGATTTTCCATAAACAACACCGTTGTTGCTTTTTGTGTCGCCCTTAGCACTTGCTAAAGCCACACTCGCCCCAGCCGTTGCAATAACCGCTGATGTTCCAAGGGCTTTCTTTAAAAAGTCCCTTCTGTTTTCGTGCATAGTTCTATGCCTCCTTTTCCCTTTAGGGAATCAGTTTTAACCCTCATCAGAGTTACCAAAAAAAGACTCCTCTTCCTTTGGTACTCTTAGTATTATGCGAAAACCGCATAATACTAGTGAGAGCTTTTTTCCTTTTTACATGTAAAAAGAATGTATACTCTGCATTTTTTGCATATTTAAGGATATAAAGAACTTTTTATTATGCAAAAAAAGCATATTTATTTATAAAACAATTTCATCTAAATTACGTCTAATTCGCTGTGTTAAAGGCTTTCTATCTGTTTGAATAACCGCACTCACACGATGGGCACTCGCAACTTTTTGTGAAGGTGCAACATCTAAATAGAGACGTTCAAAATCACTAAAGGCTTTTAAAACAATGGCGGTATTTTTATAAAAAACACTCTTTTCATGCGTAAAAAGAAGCTCTGCAAAATCATCAACACACTCATTTAAAATCTCAGCAAAAAAGGTATGGGCTAAATTTAAACTCTCTTCATCCCCTTCAAGCCCCGCTTGAATCAGCATCGCATAAAACGAAACGCAAAAACCATCTGATCTTCAGAGTCATTACACAAAGGCTTGTTACGTCTAAACTTAGAACGAAGCACTAAACCAGCAGCCTTCACTCGCTTTTGACCATCATCTCTTCCCTCATCATAATACGAAGCGCTCAAAGGGATAAAAGAGCTCTCAGGTGAGACAAACACATCATCATACTCTGTTCGTAATGCCGAAAAACCCTCGTTTTTAAGTCCTGCTTGAATTGCCTGCAATGCCTCATGGCTTGTCTCAACCAAAGGATTAGAGAGAAAAATTGGCAGCAGTGTTTCTACATCTTTGTACCCTTCATCATTAGGAGCAAAATCTAACATTTTCGCAAAAAAAATGTAGTACAACGAACGGGCTTGATTGATTGCTTTTTTATCCATTTTTAACCTCTTTTATCTCAGTTTCCATATGCGCTCTAAACATCACTTTAGGTTTACAATCCGCACAACAATAAAGCGTTCTAAGCTTCACATCATCCCCCATAAAAAGTGGGCTCATAATAGCGACAATTTTTTCAACCGATTTGCGTGTGGCGAACTCTTTTCCACACTCCACACAGGCGAAAAGCTCATCGTGCGCCATAATGCGCTGTGAAAACCAGCTTGGCTTGAGATGGATTTCATCTTTGATTACATGTAAACAATCTTTTTCAGGACAGGTCACTTCACAATAGCCACAGTTGGTACAAATTGAGGCGTTAAAGCGAAGGCTGTTATCCTCCGGATGTGCGGTTAAAGCCCTGACATTACAGGCTCCTACACAGCTTAAACAGAGCGTACATTTATCTGCATCAATGCTAATGTCACCATAATGCACATGCTCACCCGTCTTCACCACACCCAAATCCTCTTCACCCACCACATGGGCTAAACGTGCGGAAAAAATTTCACGTTTACGAAGCCCTGCCTCATTAATGCCATAACAGCACTCAGGAATACTCTGCAAGGTTGCAAAAACAGAAGCTAACTCTTCGGTGGTTTCACACACATAAATTGCTTTTTTATGGTACTTTTTCTCAAAAATCTCATTTAAGATACGAATGACATCGCCTGTACCTTTGGAGATAAAATCGGTGTAAAAAATAATGGGATTGCCACTGGTTTGAAGCAAATTCAACAAATGCGCCTCATGTAAATATTTCTCCCCTTCAATCATCAAAGGAAGCACACCCTCACGAAGCGGAATATCAATCACGCCTAAATCCATCTTATGCGGAATAATCAAGGCAATCGATTCTCTAAAATAATCACTCAAATGAGTAAACGCAAGGCGTGGCATCTGCGTATAATCCAGTGCGCCACTAGGACACACGCTCACACACCCTCCACAGCCATGACAATCAATGTGTGAAAAAGCCAAATGTTTGGTTTCATCCTCTTTTAAAATGGCAACCGTTGGGCACACCTCCGCACACTTCCCACAAATCTCCTCACGGCGTTCATGATACTGGCAAATGGAAGGATCATAACTGATGTAGTTTTTATAGTGATACTCACCCGTTCGCTCACGAAGGGTTTTTAACGCTTCTTCTAATCCTATCACAGCTGGGTCATACACACCACTTTGCTTCATGGCAAACTTCGGCGCATTCCACCATACTATCTGGTCACACTCTAATTCTAAGAGTTCGTCCTCTTTTTTAAGCGTTACATGTAAAGATCCAATATGTCCATTGACATCCAAAATCATTGAGGGAGAAAGTAACATGACTGTATAGCCCTCTTCCAACAATGTAGACTTGAGGGCTTCATGTGCCTTATCATCTGTTACAATTAGTAGCTTTTTACCTACGTCTTGAGTGTAATCTACATCTTGCGCAAAATCAAATCCAACAGAGCGAATAGCATAAAGTTTGGTGAGATTCATTATTTTTTTTTGCAATGCTATCGTGTGATTTTTCAAGATAAAAGTTAATTTCAGGCGCATAAATAACGGCCTGAACGTCAGGATGATTGGAAACTAAAAAATCGCCATCAACAGGCTTTTTACAAGTTCTATTGCTTCATCAAGAGGGAAATCAATACCAACGGTATCGTAGAATACGTACTCTTTTTGCATGTTATATCCATTAGGTGGTAAAGTATAATTTACCGAATTGTAAATGATTTGGATTAAATGGATCTTAACAAGATAAAAAATGTCTCCTTGGGAAACGCTATATAAATAGGCTACATAACGGTATAAAATGCCTTTTCCTCTTAGCTTTCGTTAATCTTCTTCCGCTATAATTGAACACATCCATACTCTATAAGGTCGTCTATTTTGGTCAATAAAAATTTTCTGATTCTTAGCATCACTCTACTTTTTTTCCTCCTTTGTGGTTTTGTTTTTATGCACATGACGCAAAAACATGAAAAAAACGCCATTGTTCTAGGGACATCTTTACCACTCAGTGGTATTAATTCTGATCTTGGAAAAGATATTGTGATTGGTGCAAATACCTATTTTAGCCATATCAACGCCAGAGGTGGCATTCAAAATAAACATATTCAATTTATTCATTACGATGATAAATATGAGCCTGAAAACACGCTTTATAACACCCTTAAACTGATTCAAAAAGATGACGTTTTCGCCCTTTTTGGTTTTGTAGGAACGCCTACGGTAAAACGGGTCTTACCTTTGGTTTCACACAGCAATATTCCTTTTATTGCTCCTTATACAGGTGCTTCATTTTTAAGAGATAATGAGCATGAAAATATTGTGAATTTTAGAAGTTCCTACGCACAAGAGATGGATGCTTTGGTTGAGTATTTAAGCACACAAAAGAAAATTACAAAATTTGCTATTTTTTATCAAAACGATGATTACGGTGAAGAGGGCTACATTGCACTAGCCCAAGCACTTGCTAAACGCAATCTCCAACTCAGTGCGGAGGGCACGTACAAACGCAACACCCTCTCCATTCGCCACGCCGTCCATGAAATTGAAGGGGCGAAGCCTGAAGCCATTATTTTAGTAGGGGCGTACAAACCTACCGCACGTTTCATTGAAAAAGTTAAGAGTTCTTTTTCCTACCAACCTATTTTTTGTTCCATCTCTTTTGTCAATGCAAATGCCTTGATGCAAGAGTTAAAAGGCAATGGAGAAAACCTTCTTTTTTCGCAAACCGTTCCTTCTTGCGATGATTTTTACTCTAAAGAAGGTCTTGAATACCGCAAACTACTCTCATTTTATTACCCTGATGCCAAACCCTCTTTAGCCTCTTTTGAGAGTTTTCTTGCGGCAAAATCAGTCGTCCAAGCTCTTCAAAATATTCATGGTAGCATTACCCATGATAAATTTTTAGCACACCTTAAAAACCTCAATGGACAAACACTCGATAGCATACCGCTTTCTTATCGCAATGCACAACTGCTCAATCAAGTCTACCTTTCACACTATGTAAAAGAAAAATTTGAAATTATCCAAAAGTATGAATACTAACATGAAGCTTTTTACCCTTATTAATCAAAAACTAGAAACCATCAAATTTTCCAATAAAACCAAAATTCTTATTGTGATTATTTTAAGTGGTATTATGACCATTGGGTTTTTAATGTTCGTCTCCATTTTTGCTTTAAAGTATGACTATGAAACCTTGTTTCAAAAGCACACCCAACCGCAAGTGGATTTAGAAGAGATTAAAGATATTTACCGTGTCAACATCAATGAAACCATCCATGACATCAAACAAAAACAAATTAGCAATAAAGATGCCATTGAGGTCATTCAACTTGCCCAACAAATTACCCACAAACAATGGGAAAGCTACCAATACTCTATTAGCCATCATATTGGTGGACTGCCCTATTTTGCAAGTCGTTGGTTGAGCCTTTTTTTTAGTCTCGCCTAAAATTCCAGAAAAAACTCTTTTTCAGCAAGGTATCATTGAAAAAATCAATCTTAAAATGTATGACCTTGATACAAAAATGAACAGCATGCTTAATCTCCTTCAAAACAATACCCTTAAAAATGAAACATGGATTATGGATGAAATTATGCTGGAGACAAACTCCTTAAATATCTACCTCTCCAGTCTCATTACCACGCATCTTAAACAGTCCATTACGGAGAAACAAATTAACGATAAACTCTTTCAAACCAGCACCTTTATGCTTATTTTTCTTATTGGTCTGATTTTCTTTTTCGTCTCAATGGTGCTTTTTATTATTATCAAACATTTTGAAAACCTCAACCACTACCTTGAAGAGAACATTTCACTCAAAACCAAAGAGTTACGCGCACTCAACGACTCATTAGAGCTACGCATTAAGAAAGAGGTTGAAAACAGCCGTAAAAAAGACAACATCATGTTTCAACAAGCTCGTCTTGCGAGTCTTGGAGAGATGCTTCAAAACATTGCACACCAATGGAGGCAACCTTTAGGCTCACTCATGATGATTATTCAAAGCTTTGAGAGCAAATTTATGGCAAAAAAACTCACCGAAGAGTTTGTGACCACCCGTGTGGCAGACGCTCAAAATGCTCTCACAAAATATGTCTGACACCTTAGAGGATTTTCGTACTTTTTTTAATCCCAACAAAAGTAAAAAAGAGTTCAGCCTCAAAGAGGTGATTCAAAAATCGATTGAGCTTTCTAAATACCAGTTAGAACGTGAAGAGATTACCTTGAACTTTTTTCTTAAAGAAGATTTGCGTGTCTTTGGATTTAAAAATGAACTGATTCATGTCCTGCTCAATCTCATTGGAAACTCTAAAGATGTTTTAGCCAGCAAAACCGAATTGCCCCAGCGTATTATTCATATTATTGCCAAAGAAAACGAACAGGCGATTTATATTAATGTGATTGATAACGGTGGAGGCATAAAAAGTGATATTATTCCTAAAGTCTTTGATCCTTACTTTACCACCAAACATAAAAGTGTTGGAACAGGTATCGGACTTTTTATGTCAAAACAAATGGTTGAAAAACATATGGATGGCAAGATTACATGTAAAAAATATTCGCCATAAATTAAACACCACAAAACTCTGGTCTTGTGCTATGTTTACCATTACGATTCCTAAAAATTATCACTCCACTGAAGAGGTTAACTATGAACAAGCGCAATTTTGAATTATTAGGAAGCTTTAGTGTTCTCTATCTTGAAGATGAAGTTGATTTACTCAAACACACAACCTCTATTTTAGAAGATTTTGTCAAAGTGATTTATCCAGCTTCGAACATTGATGAAGCGTGTGAGATTATCAAAAAAGAAAAAGTCGATGTTATTATCACCGATATTCATCTCAAATACAGCAATGGACTCGATTTTTTACGTAAAATCAAAAACGACTTAGACTTAGAAATCCCCTCCATTGTCACTACCGCTTTTAGCGATACGGAGTACCTTTTAGATGCCATAAAATTGCGTGTCGATAACTACTTGATTAAACCTGTCAACATCAAAGAACTTTTAAACTCTTTGCACGATGTTCTGCTTCCTAAAATTCAAGCCAAAGAGATTGAACGCTCGTACAACATCATTAAAACTATCTCTGCTGTAACCGATAGCAAACAGGTTGAAATTATTCGTTTTATTATTAAAAATTTGGACAATGAAAATATGCTCAAATACTCTTACAGCGAAATCATGGAGCAAGTTGACGTGAGCAAACCCACTGTGATTAAACTCTTTAAACAACTAGGCGACCAAGGTATCCTCACCAAAATTCAAAATAAAAAATACTGTTTTGACGAGACAAAACTTCCGCTTCCGGAGGATGCATGAATTACCTAAGAGCCCTTCCCAAAATTGACAAATGCCTAAGCCATCCGCTCTTTGAAGGATGCAATTCTGCGTTACTGATGAAAATAGCACGCACACATATAGAAGCCCTCCGCCATGCACTCCTACACAAAGAGATTGACAGCTTTGAAGAAGAGGCATTAATGCAAGAGATTAAAAAAGCATACGACAAAGTGTTTGACCCCTCTTTAAAACCTCTTATCAACGCCACAGGCGTTATTTTACACACCAATATGGGCAGAAGTCTTATCTCTAAAACGCTTTTGGAGCGTGCCAGTGCGGTGATATGTAACTACTCAAACCTTGAATACAATCTCGAAGAAGGATGTCGAGGGGAGCGTTATGAACATGTGAGCCATCATCTCAAAGCCCTCTTAGGCGTGGAAGATGTATTGGTGGTCAATAACAACGCTTCCGCTGTTTTTCTCATCTTAAACACCTTTGCCAAACAAAAAGAAGTCGTCGTCTCACGAGGTGAATTGGTCGAAATTGGAGGGAGCTTTCGCATTCCTGAGGTGATGAAACACAGCGGTGCGCTTTTATGTGAAGTAGGTGCGACCAATAAGACAAAAAAAAAGTGATTATGAAAACGCTATCAATGAAAATACCGTTATGCTGATGAAAGTGCATCAGTCCAACTTTTCCATTGAGGGCTTTAGTGAGGCGGTTGCGTATGAAGAGATTAAATCGCTGGCTACGCAACACTCCCTTTTGGACTATTATGATTTAGGCAGTGGGTATATTCCAAAACTGCCTTACAACTTAGGCAATCGTGAACACTCTTTAGAAGAGATTCTTACATGTAATCCCTCGCTCATTAGCTTTAGTGGCGATAAACTCTTTGGCAGTGTGCAAGCAGGCATTATTGCAGGGCGTGCAGATTTGATTGCCACGCTGAAACAAAACCAACTTCTACGGATGCTTCGTGTCGATAAAATAACTCTGAGCCTTTTAGAAGAGAGTATTAAAGCTTATCTCAAAGAGGAGTGGGAGAGTATTCCAACACTGTGGTTACTCTTTCGAAGCATTGAAGAGCTCACCCAAAGAGCTTTACATGTAAAAGAGGCAGTGGGTCAAGCGTATTGTGACATTATGCCAAGTGAAACCTATATGGGAGGTGGCACGCTGCCCAATCGAAAATTTCCTACCATAGCTTTACATGTAAAAGGAAAAGCAACCGTTTTGGAGAGAAAATTTCGTGAAAAATTGGTTATTGGGCGTATTGAAGAAGATAAATTTTTACTCGATTTTCGCACCATTCTTCCGCACAATGAAGTGCTTTTAATTGATATCATTAAACAGATAGTAGGATAATATATGCAATACAGTATTGTTGGAACCGCAGGTCACGTTGATCATGGAAAGACTGCTCTTATTACTGCTCTTACAGGCTTTGAAGGTGATAGTTTAGAAGAGGAAAAACGCCGAGGTATTACTATAAACCTAAGCTTTTCTTCCATGCAAAACAAAGAAAAAAAATGTGGCATTCATAGATGTACCAGGACATGAGAAACTCTTAAAAAACATGATTGCAGGAGCTTTTGGTTTTGATGCGAGTTTGGTGGTCATTGATGCCAATGAGGGCATTATGCCCCAAAGTAAAGAGCATTTAGAGATTCTCAATCTTTTACATGTAAAGAATATTATCATTGCTCTGACCAAAAAAGATCTTGCCAGTGAAGCCATCATTGAAGAGCGGAAATGTGAAATCATTGAGCATTTCAAAACCCTCAAAAACCTTCACTTAGTCGAAATTATTCCTGTGAGTATTTATGAGCCCTCCAGCATTGAAAGACTCAAAAACGCCCTCTTTGCCCTCCCTGTGACTCCTAAAAAGAGTAACGGACTTTTTCGCTACTACGTCGATAGAAGCTTCTCTATTGCAGGTGCGGGTACGGTTGTCACAGGAACGGTTTTAGATGGAACCATTAAAGTAGGAGAGAAAATTTACGCTCCCGAACTTGAAAAAGAGTTCCTGATTCGTAACCTCCAAGTCCATGACCAAGATGTGGAGTCTGCTTATGCGTCTCAGCGAACCGCTATTAATCTTCAAAGTGCCCAAAAAACCTCATTTGAGAAAGGGGCTTTACTGTGTAAAAAGGGCTATATCAGAGGATTTGATGTAGCAGACGTATGGCTAGAGAGCATCGGCGGGCACAGCCTAAAACATAACAGCAAAGTCATTATGTATGTAGGTACGAAACAAGTTGAAGCACGTATTCTCTTTTATGAAACCGAAGAGACGACGACCTCTGGTTATGCTAAATTGCAATTTAACCATACCCTCTTTTTAGTCTACGATGAACCCTTTATTATCTGTGCGAGTGGGCGAACCATTGGTGGAGGACGCATCCTTAATCCTATCAATGACCCCATGAAAAAGAAACTCAAACTTGAACTGCTCAAAGCACTCAATGAAAAAGCTTATAAAAGTGCCTTTTCGATATTAGTTCAAATGCACAAACATGGCTTTGGACTTATCTCCTCTAACCAACGCTTTGGACTCAATCACGATGAAGCCCTTGCTGTTGCACGGGAGATGGAGAATGTTTTTGTGGATGAAAAAGGCTTAGTACTTTATCCCATTCAAATGCAAAACGAATTAGAGAGTATTATTCGAGGAATTTATGCAAAAAACAGCTATGCGCTACTCTCTGCAACATCGCTTTCACTCAAACTCAAATGGGCAAGTGCGCTTTTTATCGAAAGTGTGCTTGAAAAATTAAGTGCTGAGGGAATGCTTGGCTTTTTAAACGGTGTCTATAAAAACGCACATATTGACATTGACAACATTGAAACACTCATTGAAGAGAGGATTTATGACATTTTACAGCAAGGCGAATTTACCCCAGATGCACCTTATAATATCTATGATGATTTAGATATTGACCGTAAAATGGGCGATGATGCTCTTAAAAGCCTCACCCGTGCCAAAAAAGTGGTGCGCCTAGAGCACAACCTTTTTATCACCACACCAGCGCTCAGCGCCATGATGGCACACATTCGTGAGATTATGCGCAAAAACGAAGGTATTGACATTAAAATTTTCAAAGAACATTGTGATATGAGCCGAAAATACCTCGTTGCTTACCTTGATTATCTCGACAATTTTGATGACATTAAAAAAGAGGGAAACCGTCGTATTTTTCTCTAAACTCCATTAAACTTCTCAATTTTCTTTAAGGAAAGATTTTACATGTAAAATCTTTCCTTATTCTTCAATTTACAACAAAACGACCTATTTTAGGGACTTACAAGTTCTTAAAAGAATGCTCAATTTTCTATTGTATGAAAAAAGTAACACCTTCTGAACCAAACAAATTTTTTACTCATATCTCACATTAAATATCACAGCTAGTTGTTAGAATTAAGCTTGAAGTAAAAAACAACTTTAATAAAGAGGAGATTTACCATGAGTAAAGAGATGATGTCAAGACGTGACGCTCTTAAGTTAGGTGTTCTAGGTGCGGGAGCTGCAATGCTTACTGCGAGTCAAGCAATGGCAGCAGCACCAACTGAAAAAGATGTTAAATTTGATGAAGAATACGATGTAATCGTTGTTGGTACAGGTTTTTCAGGTCTTGCTGCTGCATCAAAAGCGGCTGAGAGAGGCTATAAAGTGCTTATTTTGGAAAAAATGGGTCGTGTGGGTGGAAACTCTGTTATTAACGGTGGCGGTATGGCCGTTCCTATGAACAAATACCAAAAGAAACACGGCATTGAAGATTCTGGTGATAAATTTATTGCGGATTGTTTAAAAGCAGGTTTGGGTATTAACCATGTTGAGATGCTTCAAACCATTGTTAAACGCTCTAACGATGCTCTTGAGTTTGCGCTTAAATGCGGTGCAAAATTTCAAGATGTTAAACCTGCATGGTTTGGTGGTCACTCCGCACCTCGTACCTTAGTCACTGAAAACATGAGTGGTTCAGGCATTATTCAACCTATGGCAGCGTTTGTTGAAAAATTACCTGGTTGTAAAATTCTTACACGTGCTAAAATGGATGACTTTGTCATGAGTAATGATGGTACCGCTGTTTTAGGTGTCACTGCACGTATTAACTACCGCTTCGATAAAAATTTACTCAATGACGATATTGAAAATAAATCTGGTGAGAAAAAAGTATACCGTGCGAAAAAAGGTGTTATTCTAGCCAGCGGTGGTTTTGCGATGGATAAAGTCTTTAGAAAAATGCAAGACCCTAGAATTGCAGAAGATCAAGATGCAACCAACCACGATGGCGCAACCGCGGGCGCAATGCTTAAAGCTTTCCAAATTGGTGCAATGCCTGTGCATATTGACTGGATTCAACAAGGACCATGGGCAAGCCCAGATGAAAGAGGTTTTGGTGTAGCGCCTCTTCTTACACAACAAGGTCTTTTTGTTCACGGAATCGCCGTAGACGTTAGAAATGGTAAACGTTTTATGAATGAAATGGCAGATCGTAAAACCAGAGCAGACGCTGAGTATGTTATTCTTAGAGAAGCTCCAAAAGCATTCCCTGTTGTTATTGGTACCTATAATACCTTTGGACCACAAATCTATCCTCAAGTAGATAAAGGCTTAGCAACAGGCGTTATGAAAAAATTTGACACCCTTGATGCCTTAGCAGCGAACTACAAAATTCCAGCCGATGCGCTGAAAGAGAGTGTTAAAAAATACAATGAAACAGCTCTTGCAGGAAAGGAGGATGAATTTAAAAAACAAACCCTTAAAGATTTAAAGGCCGCTCCTATTGATATGAAAGGGCCTTTTTATGCGATTCGTTTAATGCCAAAACCTCACCATACTATGGGTGGTTTAAAAATTGATACCAGTGCACGTGTTATTTCTGCTAACACCAACAAACCAATTCCTGGTCTGTTTGCAGCAGGCGAAGTGACTGGAGGAACACATGGTGCAAGCCGTTTAGGTACGGTTGCTGTTACAGATTGTTTAACCTTTGGCTTAATTGCTGGAGAAACGATCTAAAACCTCACTGTTTTTTGTTTTTTTACTTCAAAAGGAAGCTTTACATGTAAAGCTTCCGCTACTCTTTTTTTAAGCTATTTTAAGGATATTATAAGAAATTTCTTAATTTTTAAATATAAAAAATAAGCTATTTTTAGTTAAGATCTATAACTATACTTATTACATAAGATACGCTAGAATGGGGATCTGCTATGAAAATCATACTTCTTGAACCAGATAAAGACTTAGCCAATAGCCTAGATACCTATATCAATGGTTTGCGCTTAAAAATGCACGTAAAAAAACTAACCAGCGAGACAGAACTCCTACAAGAAAAAGCATTAAATACCTACTCACTTTTTGTACTGAATTTACAAAACCCACTGAGTCCAAATATATTAAAATTTATTCGAAACAATGGTGGCATTGCCCCTGTATTACTTATTTTAGAAAAAAACCCTGATTTAAACCCCTTTACTATCTCGGTTATGACTGCGTCATTGTGAAAGATTTTTTACCTGAGGAGATTACATTTAGTATTTATAAATTGTGTGACATCTGGAATGACAATAATTTTTTTATTGCTAAAGATGTCTATTTTAATGTCCAAAATGCGAAATTTGTCTACCATGACCATGACATTTTTACTGGGCAAAAAAAGAGACCCTCCTGCTTAAAACACCTCTTTTTAAAATCGCCACATATTGTCTCTTTTAATGAAATTGCTTCGTATGTTTATCATGATGAGATTGTGAGTGAAGAGAGAATGCGCTCTTTGGTAAGACAATTGCGCTCAAAAATCCCCTTTAATTTAATTGAAACCATTAAAGGAGAAGGGTATAAAATCATCACTCACCCTGTTGCGTAAGATTTACATGTAAAGATTTTTATCTACTTTTGACATGAGGCATCAAACCATTTTTCATTCTCTGCTGAACGGTTTTCTTTAGACTTTAAAAGTGATTCTTTAATGGCAAGAAGATCGCCCACTTCCAAAAATGAAATCAAAGAAAATGAAGAAATAGGCGCATTTGGATCAGATTCTATAAGCCGTTCAATCTCTTCTATAAGTCCCTGTTTATCGATGTTTTCGTGCATTCAAAACCTTTGGATTAACAATTTATTAC
>JAJOKG010000036.1 GCA_021206415.1 Sulfurospirillum sp.
AGGGCTTTATGATTCAGATGTTAGGGCTTCAGATGTTCACATGGGTCGGCTATGGCTATAATGCGACATGGTGGTTTATGAGCCTTATTGTTGTGTTGTATGCGATTTTTCCACTGATGCATTTTTTTAACGGCTCGTTTTGGGTGGTGGTTTTTAGCGGTGTGTGCGTTCATCCTTTTTATGCCTATTCCTTTGGTGAATGATTGGATTTTTCCGTTTGCTGTGGGTATTTTTCTCTCGCAACGCAATGGTTTTGTTTGGTTGTTTAACTGGTTTCAAAACAAGGGCTTATGGGGTTTTTTTATGCTCCTAGGTGCGACGGTTTTTATGGCGTGGTACAGACAAAATGGATGGTTGTTTGATAGCGTTCGTGCCGATACTTTTTTTGGGATTTTACTGATTCTTTGGACGACGAAAGTCTCTCTTTTTTTCTCGTGGATAAAATACGTCCTTGAATTTATAGGGATTCACTCGTTTAATATCTTTTTATTTCATACTTTTATTTACTACTACTATTTTCCTGATTTTATCTATGGATTTTACAGTCCTTTATTGATTTTCTTAATTCTTTTGGGCGTTTGTTTGATAATTTCAATGCTCATTGAGCGTTTTAAACTCTTGATAGGCTTTGATAAACTCATTTAGAAACTATCCGATTTTGTTTCATTAGAAAATCGTAATGAAACGACAAGGATGTTTGATGCGTATTGCAACCTCTAACATAGCACTCT
Source organism: Sulfurospirillum sp. (assembly GCA_021206415.1). Lineage (GTDB taxonomy): Bacteria > Campylobacterota > Campylobacteria > Campylobacterales > Sulfurospirillaceae > Sulfurospirillum. The sequence continues at coordinate 732 of JAJOKG010000036.1, forward strand.
CTTTTGCGCATGATGTCTCTGAAAGTAGCGTGAGCTTTTCTCGCGCCACAGCGCAGGAGGTGCTGACACGTTTGTATGTTGATGAAGCGGAGAGTTTGTCGCTCAAGGCAGAAGGTGACGTGAGAACGCAAGAGGGCAAGAGCATCGCACTTTCATTACAAACAGAGCTTTCTCGCTACGATAGTTACCGTGTTGAAATACGCCAAAGCCTTGCACAAATGATTGACCCTTTGGTGATAAATCTTCAGGGTGGACTGGTGGATGTGGAAAAAGAGAAGACGTTTTCGTTTGATTTAAACAGTGATGGCGTAGAGGATACACTCTCTTTATTGGCTCAAAACAGTGGTTTTTTAGCGTTAGATCGTGATGAAAATGGGCTGATTGATGATGGAAGTGAACTCTTTGGCACTCAAAGTGGTGATGGCTTTTTAGATTTGTCTGCTTACGATGATGATGCTAATGGCTGGATTGATGCCAACGATGAAATCTTTTCCAAGCTAAAAATTTGGCAAAAGAGTGCGCTAGAAGATAAACTCATAAGCCTCAGTGAGGCAAAAGTAGGCGCACTGTTACTGGAGAGTGTTGAATCTGTGTTTAACTATAAAAACGATGAAACCCTTAATGCAGCGTTAAAAAAGAGTAGTGTGGTACTTTTTGAAGATGGTAAAACGGGATGGATGTCGCATTTGGATTTTTCTATTACGCCTCCAGCCAGTACACAAAGCCAAAGTACGCCTCAACAAAGTAGTGAAGAGCAGAGTCGTATCTCTTTAGAACCTTCTAGCCTCTCAAAGCTAAAAGCGTCTAGCACCCAAGAGAGTGATAGTTTGGTCGATAGCTTGAAAAAGCGTTTGAAAGTCTTACAAACACGTCTTTCAAAAGCAGAAAATGAGGGAGAAAAAAAACGCGTTGATGGTTCAAATTCTTGATTTATCCGCACGAATTGTGCAGTTAGGTGGCTAATATAAGCCATTTTTCGTTACACTTTTACATGCTTACATGTAAAAGGAAAATCTTATGTTAGAACTTCATACCATGCTCCTGTTTATAGGGGCTTCAACGCTTTTGGCTCTCAGTCCTGGTCCTGATATTCTCTTTGTTTTAACCCAAGCGATGGTGCGAGGAAGCCGCTCAGGCATCGTCATAGCCCTAGGGCTGTGCAGTGGACTTATCTTTCATACAACCGCTGTGGCACTAGGCGTTGCGGTCATTTTTCAAACTTCCGCTTTAGCGTTTAGTCTTTTAAAATTTATAGGAGCGGGCTATCTGCTGTACTTAGCCTTTATGGCATTTAGAGATGCTACAAAAAGCAAACTCAATATGACACAATCACCTCTAAGCCTTAGCACACTCTACAAACGAGGTATTGTGATGAATATCGCCAATCCCAAAGTTTCCATCTTCTTTTTAGCTTTTCTTCCCCAATTTACCAATCCAGCATTGGGCAATGTCACGGTGCAGATTTTTAGCTTAGGTGGTCTTTTTATGCTCAGCGCCTTGATGGTTTTTATAAGTGTTTCGTTACTGGCAGGACGGATTGGGGCGTGGTTTATGCGTACGAAAAACGGTGAGAAAGTTCTCAACCGCATCGCAGGGACGATTTTTGCGGGATTAGCCCTTAAATTGGCATTGGCATCACGATGAAAAAGAGCACCCTTTTAGCCGTCATTTTAGCGCTCTTTTGTGGGGTTTTACTCATAGAGTTTTTTTCTACAAACACTTTTATCTTAATGCCATTAAGCTTTACATGTAAAGGCTTATACGGTTTGCTCTTTCTTATTGAGATTGGGGAGTTGCGAGATAATAATCCCTCCAAAAATCACAAAACTTGCTAACATCTCCGTCTGGCTTAAACGTTCGTTTAAAAAGAGGTAGGCGAGTAAAACGGTAAAGACGGGAATGAGGTTAACAAAGACCGAAGCTTTGGACGCTTCAATGCGACTAAGCGCTAAGTTAAACATGCCATAACCTCCAAGGGTTACCACAATCCCCAAATAACAAAGCCACCCAAATACCTCAAGACTGAGGTGCATCGGCAGTGTAAAATACTCCCATACCGCAAGCGGAAAAAAGAAAATCGTTCCTACAAAAGCCTGAATAGCTGTTAAAAAGAGCGCTGAGAACTTTTGGCTTAAATAGCGCACGGAAATAGCGTACCACGTTCCACAAATCATGGCGCAGAACTCTAAAAAAATTGCCTAAGAGTGGATTGGAAGCATTTTCGCTACTTTGAGCACCAAGGCTAAGCCAAATGGCTCCCACAACGGCTAAAACAGAGCCAATGACAATGCGTTTGCTTAAGTACTCTTTGAGGACAAAACTGGCTGCAATCGCTGTCATAAGAGGCATCATGGAGGTAATCATTCCTGCTTGAGAGGCGGTGGTGAGTTGAAGTGCTTTGGCTTCAAAAATAAAATAAAAACAAGGCTCAAAAAGGGTCAGTAATAGGATATATTTGATGTCATGGCGTGTAAAAGAGAGAGAGCGAAATTGCTTGATAAAATAGACAAAACATAAACTCGCAATAACCATACGCCCAAAAACAACGCTCATGGGTCCTAGTGGAC
>JAJOKG010000018.1 GCA_021206415.1 Sulfurospirillum sp.
CTCATAAAAAAGCCCTTTTTGTAAGTTGTTGTGGTAAACAAATTATACAGAAAAGTGCCTATTTATGGGCTTTATTAGATTGATTTTTGCTAGTGTTTTTACTGAAATTTATGTGCGAAAGTTGAGTTAATAACCAAAATAGCATTCCTATTATTGTATTAAGTTGTCATTCCAATATTGAGGCAAAAATTCAAGCGTTTCGATTTGGTGTGGATGATTATTTGTGTAAACCTTTTATGCTTGAAGAGTTAGAAGTGAGAATGTGGGTAATTTTGAAACGCTGTTCCATGATTAAGTTTGAGTATGCAAAAACGAGTTTAACCATTGATTATAAGAGTCAAACCATTTTACTCAATCAAGTTCCTCTTGCCCTAACTGCCATAGAGTATAAAATTTTATCGTTTCTCATGGAAAATAAAAACAGAGTCGTTTACCGTGATGTTTTAGCGATCCATCTCTCTTCTTTGAGCTCTCGTCAATCACTAAATTATCATATACAAAATATTCGCAAAAAGCTTGGGGATAACCCTAAAAAGCCAACATTTATTATGACAGAATATGGGACAGGATATCGGTTAGTTATGTAAAAATAGTGTTATTCCTTATAATCCTCATAAGAAACAAACAATATGTGATAATCTTTGAGTATAATCTTTTTTTTCATTAAGAGGATAATAAGGAAATTGATGACACAAGCACATATAAAGGGCTTAAAAGAGCGTTGTAAAACCCTAAAGGTTTTGTATGTTGAAGATGATGTTGTGACGCAAAAATATACCTATGCCTTGCTGTGTGATTTTTTTGAACATATAGATGTCGTAGGTGATGGGCAGAGTGCTTATGACCTTTTTGTGGATGCAAAAATCACCATTCCTTCTATCCCATCATCAAGTCCTTCTCGAGCTCCTTATGATCTTATTATTACCGATTTGAAAATTCCTAAGATAGATGGACTCTCTTTTATTGCTAAAATTCGTAAAATTTGTAAAGAGACAGCAATTGTCATTACCTCGGCTTATAGCGATAGTGATTATTTTTTAGAGTCTATTCGTTTAGGCATTAACGGGTATTTTCTTAAACCGATTGATTTTGACTATTTTTTAGAAACCTTGCAGGGCATTGTCGATGCGATTGAACTTAGAGAATCCAATAAAACGTATACATCCCAGTTAAAACAAACCGTCGAATTACAACAATGTGTTTTAAGCGAACAAAACTATAAAGATATGCTCACAAAACTTCCAAATAAGAAGAGTTTAGAGGAGCATTTAAGTAAACTTTCTTCATTGGATATTCCTTCTTTTTTTCTTATTCATATGGACCATTTTAATCATTATATGAAGCTCTATGGGACAGAAATCAGTTACAGTATTGTTCAAGAGTTCGCCCATGCATTTAAAAAAACCGCAGAAAGTATGGGGTATCTTCCTTTTCAAATTTCTTCCAATGATTTTGTCATGCTAGATGTAAAATCTCATTTAGACAGTGAAAAAGTTTATGATGATATTTCATGCATTTTGAATGCTTTAAATGAGTATAAAATTTCAGCAGGAGCTTTACCTAAAAAAATTTTAGTGAGTGTTACGCTTGGCGTGACGTTTGATCAAGAAGGTATTTTTCAAAAAGCGTATACGGCGCTTGATTTTGCCAAACAGATAGGAAAAAAATTTGTCGTTTATACGAGTCATTTAGATGAAACGGCATCGTTAAATAACGATTTTTATTGGCAAGAAGTGATTGCGGATACTTTAGATAATGATGATTTGGTTCCTTTCTTTCAGCCAATTGTCGATGCACAAGGTGTTGTATTGAAGTATGAAGCATTAATGCGCATTAAAACCAAAGATGAAGAGGGCAAGGATGCCTATGTTTCTCCTTCTTTGTTTTTGGATTTATCAAAACGAACCCGTCAATATGACCGTTTAAGTTATAAAATGATTGAAAAAGTTTTAGAGAAAATGTTTGCACATCCTAAGATTATGTTTTCAATCAATCTTAGCGAAAGAGATATTTTGAACAAAGAGATTCGCAATCTTTTGCGTCTAAAGCTCTTTGAATTTCAGACTTTGCATGGTGATATAAATTTAATGTTTGAAATATTGGAGAGTGAAAGTGGCATGAATGTTGAGATGATTAAGCATTTTTTGAGTGATATACGTTATGAAAATGCTCCTATTGCGGTGGATGATTTTGGGACGGGTTATTCTAATTTCGCACATCTTGTGAATCTTTCGCCAACGTATTTTAAAATTGATGGGAGTTTGGTCGCTCAAATTGATACGAATGAGAAAGTTGACCAAATGGTTCATGCTATTATCTCTTTTGGAAAAGTTTTACATGTAAAGACCATTGCAGAGTATGTTCATAATGAAACGATTTTTAAACGACTCTGTGAAATGGGTGTGGATGGTTTTCAAGGCTATTTTGTGGGTGAGCCTTCTATGGAGCTTTCATGTCATTAGAGTATACGCTGGGTGAATTTTTCATTTTTGGTTTGTTTACGTTTGGTGGTATTGGCTTTTGCGTATGGAAAAGAAGACAAGAACGCTTAAGTCGTTTTATTGATTTAACCATTGATGGCATTGTCTTATCTTCTAATGGTGTTATTGTTGAAGTCAATCAGCAGGCCATTAGCATTTTTGGGAGTTTTTCAAAGTATCAGTTACTTGGAAAAAATGTTTTAGATTTTGTGGCTCCTCAATCTAAAGAATTGGTTAAAGAAAAGTTAGCAATGCGTCGGGTGGATAGGTATGAGTGTACGCTTTTAAAAAGCGATGGAACACCCTTTCCTGCCTTAATTCGTGGAACGAATATTAGCCATAAAAAAACATTTACGTCTTTCAGCGATTGTTGATTTAAGTGAACTGAAAAAAAACCACACAAGCGCTTGAAGTCCTGAATCAAACGTTAGCGCAAAAAGTAGAAGAGCACATCGCTAAAAAATCGCCAGCAAGAGATGGTACTTTTTCAACAAGCTCGCCATGCGCAAATGGGTGAGATGATTAGTATGATTGCCCATCAGTGGCGTCAACCTCTTAATGTGCTCTCCTTAATGTCGCAAAATATCGTCTTTAAATATAAAATGAATAGGTTAGATGATACGCTGATGAATACATTTAAACAAGATTCTATGAAACAAATTCTCCAAATGTCAAAAACCATAGATGATTTTCGCAAATTTTTTTTAAACCTGATAAAACTAAAAAAATATTTGATGTTAAAAAACAGCTTTTATATGTTGCTGAAATGCTCAAAGATGTTTATGCGACGCATCATATTGAGTTAATAATTAAAGC
>JAJOKG010000162.1:0-8806 GCA_021206415.1 Sulfurospirillum sp.
CCTTCAAATACTCATCAATTAAACAATAAACTGTTATAATATCTCGCTCCATAATCTCGCCTCCCACGGCTTTTTATGGAGTCTAAAGCAACTTTCAAACCATATTTACAACTAGCAGTTTGGGTTGACAAGTGTTACATGTAGAGTGTAATAGAGAGAGAGGAGATGGTATGGGTAAACGCGTAATTTTAGTGGATGATTCAAAGACGATTTTAGCCACGGCAGAGATGGCATTGGAAGAGATGATAGGCAAAGGGGTCATTGAATTTAGAACTTATTTGAATCCTGCAGAGTTATTGGACGCACTTTTGAGTGGTGCGGAGGATTATGACCTGCTTATCAGCGACATTAACATGGCGCAAATGAGTGGGCTTGACCTCTCAGAACAACTCAAATCGCATGATAAATTTAAAAACAGACCGATTCTAATTCTAACGACAGAGAGCTCTCCGGAGATGAAGGCGAGAGGCAAGGCCATTGGTGTGACTGGATGGATGGTAAAGCCTTTTAGTGATGACAAGCTTGTAAAAGCTATAAGGATGGTGTTAGGACTATAACATGGAAGAGAAAAAAGCTAAAGGGGTTGGGTTGGCTACCAACCGATTTCTAACGTTCTACCTTGAAGAAGAGGTGTATGGGGTCAATATTTTCGATGTCAAAGAGATCATCGCAATGATGAAAACCACCCCAGTACCTAAAACACCCCCGTTTATCAAAGGTGTTATGAACCTTCGCGGCAACATCATCCCTGTGGTAGATATGCGAGTGAAGTTTGACATGCCTGAAGTCGAACCTCAGATGTATACCGCCATTGTCATCATCACGATTGAGGGTAAAAACATTGGGTTTATCGTCGATAAAGTGGAAGAAGTGGTCAATGTTGAGAATGAAAACATTTCCCCTCCGCCTGAGTTTGGTGCCAGTGTCGATACCAAATTTATCAAAAATATGGCAAAACAGAAAAATAAAGTTGTGATGATTTTGGATTTGGTGGCTCTTTTTGGTGAAGAAGAACTCAGTTTAGTACAAAATTTAAATAAAACACTTAGCGATAAAGGATAGAGAATGGGCAGTAATATGACTTTAGGAAAAAGAATTTCGATGGGTTTTGCCATTTTGGTGGCAATTACTTTGGTTTTAGGCATCATAGGTGTTGTCAATATGCGAAATGCTGCCGCAGGAGCAGACAAACTGGCAAATGTGTATGCACCAGAAATTCAAGTGGCGAGCGATATCTTTAGAACTGCCAATCAAGCACGCTATAACATACGCGCATTTACGATGGCAGATAATGAAGCTGCCCTTGCAACTGCTAAAAAAGAGTTTTCAGAATTGAAGACATTTTTAGATGAAGCAGAAGCGCTTGGCAAAAAGTATCAGCTTAAAGCATTGCTTGAAAAACAGGGTATTGCTTCAAAGGCATTGGTCGAGTATGTGGCTTCTGTGGAGCGCAGTGAGAAGATTTTAGCCAACAAGAAAAAGAGCGATGCTACCATGACTGTTGCCGCACCCAAAATTGTTGAAAATATTGAAAGTTATATCGCCTCTGTCAAACAAAATCAGGTTGATGAACTCAAAGAAACAGCTGTCTACAAAGACAGAGTCATTGAGCGCATGGATAAAATCATCTTAGCAAACCAAATGGCACAAACGATTTCGGATGCAAGGGTGGCAGGTCAACGTGCTCTGATTCGCAATGATGTGGATTTAATGCAAAAAGCCATCAATCGCTTCCCTTTTTTGTACAAATCCGTACAAGACTTGATCGGTCAAACACGCAATCCTAAAACCACAGCCATTTTAAAAACCATTGAATCCGAAAGTAAAGCGTATGAGGGTGCCTTAAAAGAGTTGGTAGTGGTTATCCAAGAGACAGCCAAAGAAAATGCCATGCGCATTAAAAGTGCAGCCGAAGTCATCAATTCCGCAGAAGCCGTTGTCAACATAGGGCTTAAAAATGTGGATGAACTCTCGAAAGAATCGGATGAGAATTTGGATGTTGCATCTCTCATCATGATCGTAGGGCTTATCTTAGCGGTGATTATCAGTATAGCCGTAGCCATTTTCATTATCCGAAGTATCGTAAAAATCTTAACCGAGTCGGTAAAATCGCTCTCTGAGGGAACCACCCAAGTGGTGAGTGCGAGTGAGCAAATCAGCTCAGCTTCTGTATCGTTAGCGGAGGGTGCGAGCTCACAAGCGAGCAGTGTGGAAGAGGTGAGTGCGACCATCGAAGAAGCCACCGCAAGCAATAACCAAAATGCAGAAAATTCCCGTGAAGCCAATCTTCTTGCCCAACACTCCAATGATGCCGCCAAAGTAGGCAATCAACGTGTTCAAGACTTGATGGGGGCAATGGAGAAAATCACCGATTCAAGCCAAAAAATAGCGAAGATTATTAAAACCATTGATGAGATTGCCTTCCAAACCAACCTCTTAGCCCTTAACGCCGCTGTAGAAGCTGCACGTGCCGGTGAACACGGCTTAGGCTTTGCGGTTGTTGCTGAAGAGGTTAAAAACCTAGCAGAACGAAGTGCTGGAGCGGCCAAAGAGATTACGGGCATCATTGAAGCCAGCATTGACCAAGTCAAAGCAGGAACCGAAGTGGCGAATAAAACCAAAGAATCCTTTACTGAAATCCTTAATGGTATTAAAAAGACATCAGACCTGATTGGCGAAATAGCCATCTCAGCCAAAGAGCAAGCAGAGGGGATGAACCAAATCGCCACCGCGATGGGTTCAGTAGACCAAATTACGCAGCAAAATGCTTCTGCTTCTGAAGAGACAGCTGCCGCAGCCGAAGAGCTTAACGCACAAGCGCTTTCTATGTTAGACAATGTCTCAGAACTTGCCATGCTAGCAGGCTATGATATGGGAAAAGAAAATCGAAGTGCACCAAAAACAACCAAACGACTTTCCGATCCTGTGATGGCACCCAAGCGATTGGGGATGAATACCAAAAAGCCTATGAGTAAACCAAGCTCTACGGCAACATCCAGACGCAATAATGAAGAAGTCTTTCCTTTGGGTGAAGATGATTTAAAAGAATTTTAGAAGACAACGAGGCACCAAGAGTGCCTCATCTTTTTAAAAAGGGCGAGCAATGTGTATCGATGGCGATGTGTTGGAATTGGATATAGAGATGGATCTAGAAGAGGTCAAGGCGTTAAAAGAGTTTGTGAAAGACCGACTGGAATACATCGAGGAGATTAGCATTTTGCGCTCAAAAGAGGGTGTTCCTGTAACATCGTCCCTTTTTTCACTTCTGTTTTGTATGAAAAAAGCAAAACCGAGCTTAAAAATTCCATGTATCGATGAGATGTCGTATGATTTGGAGTCCTTTGGCATGATGGTTTGGAGAGCACATGAGTAAAGAAAAATTAAAACAGATATTTATAGAAGAGGCAACGGAAATCATCGAAAAGATGGATATAGACATCCTCAATTTCGAAGAATCCCCAAGCGATAAAGCGCTTTTAAATGAGATTTTTAGAGGGGTGCATACCTTAAAAGGGAGTGCCAATGCCTTTAATTTTTCGCGCTTGGGTGAGTTTGTCCACCATTTTGAAGATGTCCTTGATTTTTTTTAGAAGTTCTGATGAGGCTCCGACCTCACAGCATGTGGATGTCTTTTTAGAAGGGGTTACGGTCATCAAAGCCACCCTTTTGTATGAAGTGGAAGAAAAAGCAGGTATACCCGAGGGGTATGCCATCTGCTTGGAAAACATACGCCAAATCCTTTTACATGTAGAGGGTAAAGCGGAAGCTCCTGTGGCTACTGCGTCTAAAGACTTGGCGCAAGAGTTTGACAACGATGTGTTTGAAGCTCCTGCGGTTCCTGCGGTAGATGAAGCGGCATTGTTTAAAACACTTGGTGAAAATGAAAAACTTTTCAAAATCGTCTTAACCTTAGATGTGGATATCTACTTGCGTGGGTTTGACCACTTCTTGTTTTTCAAAAATCTTTTACATGTAAGCCGTATTGTGGCATCGTCATGGTCTGTGCCTGCGTGTGAAAGTTTAGAAGCGTTTGAGGCAGATCGCAATGTCATTAAAGAGGTGGTTATCTACTGTGCGAGTGAGAAAATGGTTGAAGATATTGCCGATGTGTTTGCCTTTTTGGAAGAGGAGGAATTTGCGATAAGCCTTGTGATGCCTGCTCAAAAAAAGGATGTTGTTGCAGAAACACTTGCTCAAACCAAGCCTAGCCTTGAAGAAAAAACCGAGGTAAAAGAGAGCGTTAAAGAAGAGAAAAACAAACCGATTGCGGCGCAGACCAAGAGCTTTTTGAAGATTGATTCGTTAAAGCTGGATGAACTGTTTGACTCCATTGGTGAACTCGTCATTGCTCAGAATTATTTGGGTGAAAATGACAAGATTAAAGCAATTCGCGACGCGGAAGTGACCAAAACCATCGAAAACCTCTCCAAAATCACCAAGCTCATTCAAAACAGAGTGATGTCGTTGCGTATGATTCCGATTCGAGATACCTTTGAGAAGATGAAGCGTGTGGCGCGGGATTCGTCTAAGAAAGTCAATAAACCCATTCGTTTGGTGTTAGAGGGCGAAGAGACCGAAATTGACAAAACGATGGTCGAAGCCTTGTCTGACCCACTCATTCACATCATTCGAAATTCCATCGACCATGGCATTGAGGCAAGCCCAGCGGATCGCATCAAGGCGGGCAAGGAAGAAGAGGGCGTGGTGACACTGAGTGCGTACCACCGAGGGGGTAATATCATCATTGAAGTGCGTGATGATGGACGAGGCATTAACAAACAAAAAGTGTATCAAAAAGCGTTGGAGCGAGGCATTATCAACGCTAACGATGAACTCAGTGATGCGCAGATCTACAACCTCATCATGCAACCTGGATTTTCAACTGCTGATGTGATCAGCGATATTTCAGGACGAGGCGTTGGGCTTGATGTGGTGCGCAACGCCATTGAAGGGGTGCGTGGTAAGGTCGATGTGGTCTCAAGTGAGGGTTTAGGGAGTACGTTTTCGATTGTGTTGCCATTGACACTGGCGATTATTGATGGGATGATTGTGCGTTTGGGAGATAAAATTTTTATCATTCCTACGCTTTCTATTCTAGAATCGTTTAGACCTTCACAAGAAAATGTGCATATCGCGGGAGGAAAAGAGGAGTTTGTGCAATTACGCACAGAACTGCTCCCTATCGTGAGACTCAACAAAACGCTTGAGCTTGGCGGTGAAATGCCACATCCTTGGGAGTCTACGTTGGTCTGCATCGAAAATCAAAAAGGCAAATTTGCCCTTTTGGTCGATGAGCTGGTGGGTCGTCAACAAGTGGTTATCAAAACCTTGGGTGAGTTTTTTGCACAAACCGAGGGTGTCAGTGGCGGTGCTGTGATGGGCAATGGCGAAGTCGCACTCATCTTGAACGTGGAAGAGTTGTATTGATGGAGAAAATGGAGCTCACGAAAAAAGAGTTTACCCTTTTTAAAGAGTACATCTATGAACACATCGGTATTTCACTGAGTGAGCAGAAGATTTATCTGGTGCAAGCCCGTTTAGCCAAACGGGTGAAACACCTAGGGCTCACGGATTTTAGCGCTTACTATCATACCTTGGTGAACGATGCTAGTGGAAAAGAGTTTGAGTATTTGTGCTCCCTTATCTCGACCAACGTTACCTCTTTTTTTAGAGAATCCAAGCAGTGGGATTTTTGGAAAACCCATTTAAGTACAATGATAGCGGGTAAGAACAATCGCCTTCGCATCTGGTCAGCGGCCTGTTCGACCGGCGAAGAGCCCTACAGCATCGCGATGTTTTTGGATGAAAATTTACCGAGTTCTGCGCATTTTGATATCAAAATTTTAGCAACCGATGTTTCGCCTCGCGTGCTAAAAGAGGCAAGCGAGGGGGTGTATGGTCCTAAAGCGATTGCTAATTTGTCACAAAATTACCTATCGCGCTATTTTTGAGCGAACGCAGAATCAGGGGAGTTTTCGCGTCAAAGAGTCTTTGAAACGTCCCATTACGTTTCGAGCGTTTAATTTGGTTACGGGTAATTTCAATCTGTTTAAAGGCAAACAGTTTGATATTATTTTTTGCCGTAACGTTATGATTTATTTTGACAAACCTACCCAACAAGCACTCGTCGATAAGTTCTATGAGATGCTCTGTCCGGGAGGGTATCTTTTTATCGGCAGTTCTGAAGCATTAACCGACGCACGGAAGGGACTTAAATCCCGCAGTGCCTCAATTTATCAAAAGGTATAATATGATAGAAACACTTAGCGATGATGTCCTCTTAGAAGAGGTTAAACGACGGTTTGAGCAAAAAAACAACTCGTTGGATGAGTTGGAATTTTTAACCAAAAAAGTTGTATGAGCTCAATGAAAAACTAAAAGAAAATGATAAAGTCAAAGGCGAGTTTCTCTCCCTCATCAAAAAACGTTTTTAACAATCCTATGAGCTCACTGCTGAATCTTAGCTCCATGATGCAACGCAATGAAGACTCTCCAAAGACTCAAAAGGTCAAAGCGTTTATCGAGACTGAATTGCTTAAACTCAATTTTCAATTGACCAATATTTTCACCGCTGCTGAGATTGAAGCGGGGCAAATCGCCAGTTACTTTAGTGAGGTCAATGTGGAGTCCTTGTTTGAAGAGGTGCGTCAGTCGTTTGAGTATTTGATCGAGGAAAAATCATTGCGTGTAGAAAAAGAGGTTGATCTTGGAGGACCTATCATCAGCGATGCTAAAAAGTTGCATTGTATCCTCTCCAATGTCCTCTCCAACGCCTGCGAATACTCGTTTCGCGGTAACAAAGTCTTTTTTAAAGCCAGCATTCAAGACAATAAAGTGGTGATGAGCATTTCCAATGTGGGCGATGTGATTGCTAAAGAGCATAAAAAAGAGGTTTTTAACCGCTTTAAAAAAGTCGATAAAATGACAAAAGCGCGTGAGTCGGTCGAGGGTTTAGGCTTGGGTCTTAGTGTGGTCAATGCCCTGGTTGAATCCTTAGATGGCGAGATAGACTATGAATCGAGCGAAGCATTGACGACCTTTACGATCGTGTTTGAGCTAAAAGATAAAGAAAATTCCGAATCAACGGCGGGGGATAGCGGTAACGAGTTTATGTTTGATGATTTTGATGAGATGAAAGAGTTTTGATGTTACCTCGAAAATTTATCCATGTGGGAGAGATTTTTGTGGCGATTCAACCCTCCGAAATCGTCACCGTACTTGGTTCTTGCGTTGCCGTGTGTTTGTACGATAAAGTACACATGCTAGGAGGCATGAACCATTATCTCTTGCCTCTGTGGAATGGCAATGGACTGGAGAGCCCTAAATATGGCAATATCTCCATTCCCAAAATGATAGAAAATATGGAAAATATCGGCTGTTCGGTGCGTAATATGGAAGCCAAAATCTTTGGCGGTGCCAACATCCATAAAACCAACACCGAAGGGCAGATGATCGGGCAAAAAAATGTGCTGATTGCCAAAGAGATTATGAAAAAGTATTCGATTCCCATTAAAGCCGAAGATACGGGCGGGAACAATGGCAGGCGCATTATGATGGTGAGCGATGCCAATCGCATTATATTAAAATACGTTCAAAATGAGATCATGGACAATGGTTAGGGTTTTAATCGTCGATGACAGTGCAACGGCACGCCATATCTTAAGAGAGATACTCGAGAGTGACAAACGCATCGAAGTGGTCGGACTTGCCGCGGATGCGTTTATCGCTCGGGATATGATTGTGGAACTTAAACCCGATGTGGTGTGTTTGGATGTGGAGATGCCCCGTATGGATGGGGTGACATTTTTACAAAAACTGATGAGCCATTTTCCCACCCCTGTGGTGATGGTCTCTTCTTTGACGCGTAAAAGTGCTCAAGTCACTTTGGATGCACTCGAGGCGGGAGCGGTCGATTATGTGGCAAAACCGCATTCGAATATCTACGATGGCAAAGAGGAAATTCGAGAGGAGTTGATTCAAAAAGTCATTGATGCTTCGTATGCGCGTGTTCAAAAAAAAAGTGCCAAGGGTCAGTATCGGCACCAATCGCCTTAGCATTGCTGAGACCACCAAGAAAGTCATTGCGATTGGCTCAAGCACGGGTGGCACAGAAGCATTGAAGGTGGTTTTGCAAGGCATGCCAAAGAACTCTCCCGCCATCATTATCGTGCAACACATGCCTGATAGTTTCATCGCTCCTTTTGCGGCACGTTTGGATAGCTTGTGTGATATTGATGTTAAAGTGGCTAAAAATGGTGATTTTTTAGAAATTGGAACGGCGTATATTGCTCAAGGCGGTCTTCACATGGTGCTACGTCGCTCGGGTGCGCGCTATTATGTGGAAATTGGTGAGGGTAAAAAGGTGAGTGGGCATTGCCCGAGTGCGGATGTGCTCTTTAATTCTGTCTCTAAAGTCGCCGGAGCCAATGCGCTTGGTGTTATTTTAACCGGTATGGGTGCGGATGGGGCTAGAGGGATGTTCAACATGCATCAAGCTGGTGCCAAAACCATTGCGCAGTCTGAAGAGACCTGTGTGGTGTTTGGTATGCCAAAAGAGGCAATTAAACTAGGAGGCGTGGACAAAGTCGTTCCTTTGGGTGAAATTGCTCAAAGTATTGTGACGACGCTTTCAACCCTACTCTAAAAGGCTCACCATGGAAGAGCGTATTTTTTCTGAAAAAAAAGAGTGTTTCGGTACTGTTGATTGGGCATATGGCGCAAGATGGAGCCTTTGTCTCCTCTGCCAAATCGTTGTGCAAAAACTTACATGTAGCCATAAGCAATGAGGATATTGTGCGTGTGGTGA
>JAJOKG010000162.1:8906-12117 GCA_021206415.1 Sulfurospirillum sp.
AAAAAGAGTGTTTCGGTACTGTTGATTGGGCATATGGCGCAAGATGGAGCCTTTGTCTCCTCTGCCAAATCGTTGTGCAAAAACTTACATGTAGCCATAAGCAATGAGGATATTGTGCGTGTGGTGATGGAACATAAGATTGATCTTATCTTTGGAAGTTTATCGCTAGGTACCACGTCTTACCTCCCTTCTTTACAAGAAGTGCGTGCGTTATCGCCTCGTGTTGAGCTGATAGTGTTTATGCAGGCATTTGATATTGCTACGATTGATGATGCATTAGCACTCAAATGCAACTGTTACTTTTGCATGAAAGCAGAAGAGGCACAGGCGTTGAAGCATTTGCGCGATGGCATTGAGGTGATTTCGCATAAAAATGTTTTTTTTAAAGACACCCAGTATTTTAACGCACTACTCGAATCCTCCGTTGTATCGCAAACCGATATAGAAGGAAACATCACCTACATCAATGAAAATTTTACCAAGGTCACGGGGTATGGCGAAGCAGAAGTTATGGGAAAAAACCATCGAATGCTACGCCATCCCTCCAACCCCACTTTGGTGTATGAGAACATGTGGGAGACCATTAAAGCAGGTAAAGTTTGGTGTGAGAGGGTTTTGAATCGTAACAAAGACGGGAGTGATTTTTGGGCAGATACGATTATTATCCCCTTTAAAGATGAATTTTCTGGAGAGATTATTCAGTACATCGCGATTCGAAGAGATATTACGCAGATGCTAGAAGAAAAGCGCGCAGTAATCGCCAAAGAGCAAAAAGCCCAAGAGCAGATGAAACTCTCCGAAGCCAAAGACTCGTTTTTGATTCTCTTTACCCATGAACTTAAAACACCGCTCAATGCCATCATCAATTTTTCACAGTATTTGGTCAAAAACATGCACCGCATTGATGAAATTCCCAAAGAAAAACGCATGCATTTGTTGGAACAAATTCACAAAAGTGCCACATCCATGCTTCTCAATGTGACCAATATTTTGGATTTGAGCCGTTTGCGTAACCAAAAAATCAACTTCACCTACACCCTTTTTAACATCAAAGAGAGCATCCATGAGGTGGTTGAACGTCACCATGCCCTTGCCCTTGAAAACCACTGTGAAGTGAGGTTTATGGACGATGGAAGCGAGCCTTATATTAGTAGTGATGGGCATCGTTTTGGACAAATCATGGCAAATATTCTCTCCAATGCGATAAAATACGGGGACTCGAAGGTTGAAATTTTTCTTTTCAGTGATGCCGAAAAGATTGAAATTATCGTGCAAGACGATGGCAAAGGCATTGTCGATAAAACGGCTGTTTTTGAACTCTATGAACAAGATGCCAAGGGGATTACGAGCATGGAGAAAAAAGGAACGGGAATAGGGCTTAACTTTGTTAAACTGTTGTGTGAAGGATTAAATTTTGAGTATAAAATTGAAGACTCAAAAGAGTTAGGCGGTGCAAAATTTGTACTGACTAAAAAGATAAGGGAGGCCAAATAATGGTACGCGTTTTAATTGTGGATGATAATGATAACAACAGACTGACCCTTAACTTGCTGCTTGAAAACGAAGAGGGTTTAGAAGTTCACGAAGCTGAAGACGGTCACGTTGCGGTAGAGATGTGTTCTAAACAAAATTTTGATTTGATTTTTATGGACATTATGATGCCCAATATGAATGGGTTTGAGGCAACAAAAATCATCAAGCAACTGAATAAAAACAGTATGATTATCGCCCTTAGCGCCCTTGATGATGATGACTCAAAACACAAGATGTTGGCGCTTGGAGCAGAGGATTATTTGACCAAACCTTTAAGTTCAGAGTTGTTTGAAAGCCGTGTGAAGCAGTACATTAAAATTGTCGCCTTACGCGCTAATGCCAAAACAGCATCTACAAATGTACTCAACCCCTTTAGTAACGCAATTTACAGCCGAACACTCACGTTTCGGGTTGAAGACGAGGGGGCGTTGGCGGAGTATTGGGATTATTGGCTCAATGCGGAAAAAAATGTGCTAGACCTAAGCGATGCGGTGCGTCTCATCTATGGCTTTGGTTTGTGGTTGCTTAAAAATCAGATACTGTTTAGCATCGTGGTAGAAGAGAGCCACGATAAACTCTACATGATGCTTTTAAATGTAGGTGCTATTAAAAACAGTGTGATTCGAAACATTTTACTCAAACACTTTGCAACTGCTAAATACATTCTCAACAAAGAGATGCTAGCCTTTTCTTTGGATAAAGAACAAAAGAGTGAAGTCTCTAAGCTTGAAATCAGCGATGATGTGAAAAAGGTATTGACAAAAACACATACAAATGTATTAAGTGCAGTCTCGTATGTTGAGAGTACTGCCATTTCGTTCTTGCCAAAACTGGATAGCCTAGAGCAGATCAACGATGAAACCGATAACGCCATTGTTGCCTTTGAAAAAGAGCCCACAAAACGTGCCATGGGCATCGTATGCGATAACTTTCAAGAGTATGCCGATGTGCTCGAGCAGTTGGTTGATTTTCAGCATTTAGGTTTTGCGATTCAGACCTTGATTAATTTTCTCACCACCCTCACCGAAGAGCAATTTGCTGAGGATAAAGTGAAAAAACTCTCCTCCATGCTTATCAATCTGTTACACGATTTGAACAGCTGGAGGGAAAATGTCTTTATCTCTCAAGTGGCTCGTGACATTCACTACCTTGATGCCTCTTTGCTCAGTTCATGCATTCAAATCGAAGCCATTTTTGAAGAGAAGAGTGTGGATACGGGTGCGGATGATGAGATAGAGTTTTTTTAGTACATGGGGTCCCCTGAGAAAACGGAATATATAGTCGGATAAGAGCCCCATCTCGCGATGAGACCCTCTCCTAAGAACCGTGCTTGCGACTTTCACCGCACACAGCTCAAGCATCAATAGCTAAAATTATTGCGAAGTTTTAGGGCAGAATAACGTTTAGTGAAGTATTTGTCGTCGTCTTTATTAAATGGGTTTGCAGTTGCAACTATCTTTATGTGTTCCACAAGTGGTATTATTGATAATCGAAATACAGATTTAGTCCCATTTGACAGAGCTTCCGATTTATAAGTGTCAGAGAAAGGTTTAAAATACTTTTTGTAACCCAAACTGCTAGTTGTAAATATGGTTTGAAAGTTGCTTTAGACTCCATAAAAAGCCGTGGGAGGCGAGATTATGGAGCGAGATATTATAACAGTTTATTGTTTAATTGA
>JAJOKG010000152.1 GCA_021206415.1 Sulfurospirillum sp.
TCAATTAAACAATAAACTGTTATAATATCTCGCTCCATAATCTCGCCTCCCACGGCTTTTTATGGAGTCTAAAGCAACTTTCAAACCATATTTACAACTAGCAGTTTGGGTGTTTAAGTCATTATTTATCATTTATTCTATAAGATGGTAAGTGATATTTTTGTGACTAAATAGGACGTTTGCGTGAGGTATTTGACACTTTGTTTAACTTTATTTCTCCTCCAAAACGTTCAAGCACGTCCCATTGTTTTCGCACCTTTACCTCTATCCAATACACAAAAATCTTTTAAAGATTTTAATGCGATGGTAAGCCACCTTGAAAAGGCATTGGGCGAAACGATAGCGTTTCGTTATGAAAAAAAATATGATGACGTGATAGCCCTTTTTCAAGCCAATGAGATTGACATTGCCTACTTAGGTCCTCTTCCTTTTATCACACTTAAAGAGCAATTTCCTTTTGCAAAAGCGCTGATTACCTTCCATGAAAAAGATGGAAAAAATGGTTATCGTTGCGTTTTGGTCAAATTTGCGAAAGACTCACTTGCTTTACATGTAAAGAGCCTCAAAGTTGCTCTTACACAACCTATTTCAACGTGTGGCTACACTAAAACAAAACTTTTACTTGAAAAAAAAACTAAACCTCAATTTGGATGAGACGTTGTTTCGTTACGTTGGACAACACGATGAAGTTGCGCTCTCCGTCATCAGAGGAGAGTTTAACCTAGGAGGGATGAAAGAGAGTATCGCTCGTAACTACATCTCTTTGGGCTTAGAAATTCTTGAGACCAGCGAGCATCTACCTGGTTTTACGCTCGTTGTCAACACGAACACCTTAACACCAGAACAGATTGAAACCATCAAAAAGCGATTACTCACAACACCTAAAGAAGTTTATAAAACCTGGGGAAAAGATATCTCTTATGGGATGAGTGAAGCGGATGAAAAGCTTTTTGAGAAGATTGTCTTCTCGCCAAAAAATTTCACCATTCCTCAAAGTGGTAACTTTTAAATGAAACATTTTTTCCTTTCCTTAAGCTTTTGTCTTGGGCTTTTTTTAGCTTTTTTTGGTTATCTCAATGCTGAAAAAGAAAAAGAGATTCAAACGCTTATCAATCATGAAAATAAAATTCTCCATACATCTTATACAGCTGTCACCAATATGTTTAGCATCGCTATTGAGAACTATTTTCGCCATGTTATCATGCAACCTTCTGTTTTAGAGCTTTTACATCAAGCTAAAGAGGCTCCAAGTGAAGAAAAAGCCGTGCTTCGAGGATTGCTCTACCGTGAACTTTACACGCTTTATAATGGTGAACTTAAAAGACTGGGTATCAGACAACTTCATTTTCACACCCATAAAGGAGAAAGTTTTCTACGCTTTCATAAACCCAGTGAAAACGGTGATGCACTGATTGATTTGCGCCCTAGCATTAAAATCGCCAATACCGACAAAAAATTTGTCTCAGGGTTTGAAGGCGGTCGGATTTATCCTGGGTTTCGTTATGTATTTCCCATCATCGATAAAGAGGTACACCTAGGCAGTGTCGAGCTTTCACTCTCGTATGAAAGTATCGAATTTGAACTCTCCAAATTGCTTACAAGTAAAAACCACATTTTGCTGATGCGAAAAGAGATAACAACTAGCATTGTGTTTGAAAATCACAAAGAGCATTTTATGCCTGCTAATTTCACCAAAAATTATGTCATCGAAAATCAAAAACTCTCCATGCTCACTGCAAAATCTATCGAATCACCTCTGGTGCATCGTGTCAATGAGCTTTTAGAGGCACTTCCTGATATCGAAAAAAAAATTAGCCAGTGGCAAAAGCTTTTCCATTCCTTTTGTAGATAATGACCAAGGGTATATTGCAAATTTTAACGCTATTTATGACACCAGTAACACCTTAGCCGCATACGCTGTAACGTATGGGCTTTTGGATGAATTGGTCATCATCGAAAACAAATACGTTATTTTTTATAGTTTAGGGCTTGTTTTACTTGTTTTACTCGGAGTTGCTCTCTTTTTATTCTTAGAACAACGAAAAAAGACACTTCGTGAAAAAATTCAGTTTCAGACTATTGTAGAACAAACGGTGAATGGTGTTTTACTCATAGACAAACAAAGAAAAATTACTTTTATTAATGAAGCAGGATGCCGGATGCTTGAGTACAATTCTGATGAAATTATCGGTCTGGACTCGCATGAGAAAGTTCACAGCCATGAACATTTAAGTGAACATGAGAGATGCCCTATTTTAGAGGTCTCTCACTCAGGTAAAAATTATATTGGCGAAGAGGTCTTTTGCAAAAAAAGTGGTGAAAAGATTACCGTGCATCTCAATGCTGTAGCTTTTATTGAAAACAATCAAACGGTAGGTGTTGTAGTCATTTTTAGAGACATTACGCAAGAGAAAAAAAATAAAGCGATAGTTGAACATTTAGCCTATCATGATGCATTGACAGACTTACCAAACCGTAAACTTTTGATTGATCGTTTGAACTTAGCCATCTCTTCAAGTTACCGTTTACATCAATTTGGCGCTTTGCTTTTTATGGATTTAGATAATTTTAAAGCACTCAATGACACCAAAGGACACCATTTCGGTGACTTGCTCTTAAAAGAAGTTGCTTTTAGGCTTAAAAAAGAGCTTCGAGCCTCTGATACAGTAGCGCGTTTTGGCGGCGATGAATTTGTCGTTTTGGTGACTTATTTGGGTGAAGAGGAAGAAAAAGCACGCAAAGAGTTACATAAAATCGCCACCAAACTTTTAAGTGTGCTTAGCCAACCGTATCACTTTGGAAGTCATGACCATTCGTTTACTCATATCTGTAGCGCGAGTATTGGAGGAACACTCTTTTTGGGCAATCAAAAAACAGTCGATGATATTTTAAAAGAATCCGATAGTGCCATGTATGACATCAAAACCAAAGGGAAAAATGGTATTTGCATCGTATAATAAACCATCCATTTACGCTTTGAGGTCTAAGTATGCGTCTGTTTAACACCTTTTTTTTTAGTGATAATCGCTCTTTTTTATATCAGCTTGTGCACCTAAAATGGTCGATATCAAAAGCATTAACCCAACAATCCAACTCCAAAACCATCAAACGCTAAGTGTCTATGAACCCAAAAACGATACGATTGTCTTTCATGAATTCTTTTTGAAAGAAGGTGTGTGGATGAGCCATACATGGGGAAAAATGCTTCCTTTTCGTATTCAATTTATGGATTTGTGGATTACCGGTTTGGGGCATGATATCAAAAGGC
>JAJOKG010000046.1 GCA_021206415.1 Sulfurospirillum sp.
TTTGAGTTTTGGGTTTTCTTTTTCGATAAGCTCCATCGTATCGTCAAGTAGTTTGCCAGCCCCTTTGAACTCTCCACCCAAAGAAAGTGGTGAGCCTAAAGAGAGACGGATGTTGCTTCGTAGGTAGTCCCAACGCGCGGCTTGGGGTATCCAAAAGACATTTTTTTCGGTGTAAAAATCTCTTGTTTCTAACTGCTCGTTGACAAATGACTCATCGGCATCTTCCCCTAAAAAATAGTCATTGTTAGGGTCTTTAAAAGCACTAAGGAGTTCTTGGCGACGTGTTTCAAAACTATCGGAAACATACTTTAAAAAGACCATTCCTAAAACCACATGCTTATAAACAGCAGCATCTAACGAGGGTAAAAGTTTGTTGGCACTTGTCCACAGTTTTTTTTTCTAATTCTTGTAAAAATTGGTGTTCACTCATTGCCCATCCTAAAAAATCTCAATCTTTAAATTAATACGATTAATCCTATCTAAATAACAACTATTTCACAATATTAAAATGCCTATATTAATTCACTTTGCACCTTCAATTCTTCATACTCGACCCAGCCATGTGGAGAAAATGAAGCATATGAATCATCAAAATCTCTAAAGATTGATCCGTAAAGATGAGAAACAAGTGCCCATGCTAATGCACTATCAATATGCATATTTCGCGCAGTTTCAAAAATTGACGCCGAACCATCATCCCAATCCAATAGTTGATTGCCCATATAAACTATAAATTCATTTTGTAGCTTTTTATCCAAGGAAGCAATTTTCTTTAAATACGTACAATACTTTTCATAAGACATAATGACAACTTCATTGTCACCAATGGGATGAACAATCGTTTCATTGTCTTTAAAAAGTAATTCTTTCCACTCTGTAATATCTATTTGCATTTATATCCTTTGTTATATTTTTACAATTATCTCTTTTTTTATCCTCGCCACTTCTGAAACCACGACTGATCCTCCCCAATAAAACTCAAAAACTCTTTTTTACGGAGCACCATAGGCGTACCATTAGCCTTAACTACATCGGGTGGAAGTTTGTTGCGTATCTGTTCCACTTTTCTAAAGTTAGAACCATACAATTTGTCGATATCGATAATGAGACACTCATTGCCCTCTTCCTTCATTCCTTTAAACTCTTTGCGATTCGCAAAATAAAAAGCCTTCCATTCTAAACTGCCAGAATGGTAAAAATCACCCAAAGGCTCCATAGCAATAAAATCAGGAGTAATCCCACACCCAATGAAGGCTTCTTTACAAATTTGTCTTGCAATGCCTAAAGGGTCCTCATCGGCAATTAAAGGATCTCCTTCTTTATACAAGGATGTCATGTGATCGAGCAGGTAGTAAAACAAGGTTTGATCTAACACACCAACTTCGTCTTTAAGGTAACGATCTGCCTCTTTTTTCATTTTTGGATTATCCATAGGGAAGGTATCGCTAAAATGTAAATAACTAATGCGCCTTACTATCTCAGCACGAGGAGCAAACTCAATATTGGTAGTGCCTATTAAGCACGGAGATGGCACGGGGTGTTTGTTGGTAATGTATTTGATAAAGCCCTGCCCTCCATCTCCTTCAAAGAATCCTTTTTCAATCTCATCCACAAAGATGGGGAAGAGATTTTCACTGGACATCATATCATCCAAAACCACTTGGCTACGTCGATTAATAGCTTTATAGCTAAACACATCAAAGGTGTTACCACACAACAGCGAAAGGGTGTGAAGGAGTTTTGATTTACCCGAATTGGCATGTCCTCCTAGGATTAAAATAACAGGGGCTTCTGCGAGTTTTTCTTTGCCTCTTTCATCACTCAGCTCTTTGCGTATCATCCACATCAACGGAGAAATGAGTGCGGTTAAAATCGCTTCAAAGATCTTTTTTTCATTCTCTTTGCTGTTCGTGGTGGTAAAAAGAGAGTAGGAGCGAATAAATTTAGCCAAGCGTTCGAGTTGATCTTTAAAATGGTCATTGTTCTCCTCAACAACGCGCAGTGGCTCAGCTAATTCATCATGCGCTAGATACAGACCTCCTTTGATTTTATCCCACACCAAATTGGGGCGAAGGTGCATAAAGGATTCACTTTTTTTTAGAGTTAATGCTTAGCGCTTGGGTGAGATTTTCTTTAATCTTTCCCAGTTCTTGTTTGGATTTAAAGAAGGTAAGCCCTTTGTTCTTTTTCGTGATGAGATCCATCAGCTCACTTTGCTTTTTAATCTCTTGCGTTAACAGCATGGACTCACTCACATCCGTCTCCAAAGATTCAAACGCCAATTGTAAGGAACTATCGTGATGACGCAGTGTGTCAATCTTATCATGCAGCAATTCTGCTTTAAATTCTGGGGTGATGATAATACTGTTAGAGAATGTGCCCCCTTGGATAGTTTGTGCGTGGATGATACTTTGATCAATCGTATCGATACTAAGATCGTGGGCATGAAGGTCCACATTTTTTTAAACGCTTCATGGTGTGGTAGCTTAACCATGAAACACCCATATTCCAAATAGCGTTAAAGCGCTCTTTATAGAGTTCGACAATCTGTGGGTCATCAAAGACCAATAACTCTTCAAACTGTTTGCCCTCAAAGGCTTGACGGCTTAAATTGGCAGAGCCTACCATCACTTTTGATTTTGTTGAGCCTTCTAGAAGGTAAATTTTAGAATGCACTAAACCACACTTTTTCAAAAAATCTTCCCTAGAATAGATGGTAGCCCCTAAATCAAGTTTGTATTGCATCTGTGGGTGTCCTAGATTGCTAAGATGAATGCCTTCTTTATCCAAATGCTGTGTCAATAATACACGCTGCAAGGTTCCCCAATTAGAGTAGGCTTTTTCTTTGAGGCTAAATTTGGTAAGGCCTGTATAAAAGCCATTGCAGATATAGCCAATTTCTCCTGCTACAAGGGTGTTGGTTACAGGATCACTCAGTTCTGAGCTTATAAGTTTGAATCCTTCAAAACTTCCTTGATGCAGTTCATGTAAAAGCGCTTCATAGGTGGGATGAATCCAGCAATCATCATAGCTTTTTTTGATGCCTTCAATCACCTCTTGAAAACGCTCATTGGTACTAAAGTGATAGGTGTTTTTTTGAAGAAGCTTTTTAACATGGTGTGAGATATGAAGGTCTTTGTGCTCCAGAAGCGCATAGTGGGTTTGTAATTGGGGTAAGATGATGGGTACTTCTTCATTGACATAGCCTATAGTAATAAAGCCAGCTTTAGCTAGAACAATAAAAAA